>JAZOOB010000066.1:0-16714 GCA_045654845.1 Eubacteriales bacterium
GAACACCTCTTACATTGTTCACAAGAACGGCATCAGTAAGAAAATTTTCGGCAATAAACTTGGCGCGCAAGGGGTCACCGGGCATCAAAACGGTTTTTGCAAAGTCCTCAGGGTTAGCGTTAATATGAGGAGTATAATTCTGATTAGACATAAATAAATTCCTTTCGTTTCTATATCTTTATTTTATTATATCATTAATAAAAGTATTTAACAAGAGAAAAGTGCAAAGAGATTACAGCTCTAATGCCTCTGGATCGATAGTGGGTATTTCCATCATTACACGAGGCTTCCTCTTTAACAGGTCATATGAAAACCTGCGACAAGAGTGAAAGGCTTCCACCTTTCCTTTTTTGGCACAGAGCATAAACTCTTCATCTTCGGTAAATTCTGCATATTCACAGTAAGCGCAGCATTTCTCGGCATCAATATTCTTTTTCTTTGTGAAAATAGCCATAAAAGCTCTCCTACAAAATAATACTTATATTTATATTTTATCAATGAAATGAGAATAAGTCAATAGCGAAATTAAATACGAAAGGATCATGGACGTAACACTTTGAAAAAATTTAGATACGTAGTATCTCTTTTTTGAAATTCCGTATTCGTTATAATACATTTGCCCTTGAAAATGCACAGACATTCCCGAAAAGGAAACTGCTCCCGCGGTCAGAGCGAGTGAAAGGCTTCGATTCTCAATTTGGTTACAAGCGATAGCGGCATTTCCTATCTCGAGAAAAAAAGATGAAATAGCAGAAAAAAGCGTATTAGGGAATATAATCTTCAAATATCCGCAGACAACAGAAAAAAATACGACAAATGCGCAGACGTATATCATATTAAGAGAAGATTTTTTTATTGTTTGTGAAAAGTCAAATTTGCTCTCTATAACCCTTTCATTTCCCGATTGGGAAGTGCCACAGATTTTTCCAAGGGAAAGCAAAAATCCACACAAAACGGCAGAAATTATCTGCACTACATAGAGAATAACTCCATCAAAAGCACTATTTCTTATCGATATGCCCACACCCGCTAAAAGAAACGCAGGTCCTGTGTTGTTACAAAAGCATATAAGACGCTCAAGCTCATCCTTGTTTATTCTTTTGTTCTCATATAAGTCGCACGCATATTTTACGCCAAGAGGGAATCCGCACACAATGCCCGTTATGAAGGCTCCAAGCCCTGCCTGCCTTATTTTAAACGTCTTTTCAAACAGGTTGTTCAGCGCTTTGGGCAATTTTTCAAACACGTCGCTATACAAAAGCATATCCGAAAAAATCATAAACGGGAAAAGAGAAGGAATTATAGAGCGCACAGATACCCATATTCCGGAATTCACGAGCAATAGCATTTCGCGCAGATGAAAAAAAGAAAAGACTATGAGAAAAATGGATAAGGTGAATAGCGCATATTTTGATACTAAATCCTTTTTTCGTTCGGTCATTTTATACTTACACCTTTCATATTATTAATTACTTATACTTTATTTCTATTAAACAAGAGGTGCTTTATATGAAAGAAACCGAGAAAAAGCAAAAAAACAAAGAAGGCATTTTTGCAAAAATCTCAAAATATACAGACCTTTCGGTAAGAAGCGGGAAGGGATTTCAGCTAGATATCTACGCAGAAAAAAGCGGGTATAAATCTATTGTCACGTATAACGTAAAAAGAATCGATAAATATACCGAAAATGAAATTGTCTTAAAGATGCAGAGTGAAACTATTTCCTTTGTGGGTAATAATCTTGAATGTATTACCTATGCAAGCGAAGCGATAGAAATAGACGGAGATATCAGAGAAATAAGCTTTGAAAAAATAAGAGGTGGGGAAAATGTATAAAGCTTTACGTTATCTTTTCGGTTACAGAAAAATCTCATTTGACAAAAAAGACACTGAAAGAGTATATAACTTTTTATATCAATATAAGATAACAAGCTGGGGATATTCAAAGGCAGAAGACCAAAAGCATAGCATTTGCATTTCAAATGCCGATTTTTCATATTTTATGAATTTTAAAGAAAACGTAAAGGCAGAGCTTGAGATCAGTGAGGTTTTAGGGCTACCTTCCGTCACCCGAAGATATAAAAAAAGAGTCGGCGTCCTTATAGGTATAATTTTATTCCTTTCTATAATTCTTTCGTCCTCATTGTTTGTCTGGGACGTAAGGATAATAGGGGCTACCACGCAAAGTGAAGCAGAAATTGTCGAAAACCTTAAAAATGAAGGTCTGTACATAGGAAAATTCATACCAAGCATTCAAAGCACGGAAATTTGCAATAGCTATATAATGAAATACGATAATATAGGCTGGATGAGTATAAATACGAAAGGAAACGTCGCAAACGTAGAAATAATCGAATCAATAAGAAAAGACGAGAGCGCGAATGCAAAAAATAAAAAATACGCAAATCTAGTCTCAGATGAGGATGCAGTTGTTGAGGAAATTAAAGTATCTCGCGGAAATGCCGTCACAAAGGTAGGGAAAACCGTCAAAAAGGGCGATTTGCTCATAAGCGGAGTGTATGAATCTCCAAGAAGATACTCATTCGTCTACGCATCGGGAAGTGTTTTAGGAAGAGTAAATAGGTCAATTTCAATTGAAATTCCGTTTACACAAACAGTAAAAGAGCAAAAAGATGCAAAATTGTCTGATTTTTCTGTAAATTTTTTCGGTTTTAGCATAAATATTTTCAGATATAGTGGAAAAATGCCTACGAAATATGATACAATATATAGAAGGCAAAGAATAACGCTTTTTAACAAGATTAAATTGCCCATTTTCATAAATCGCGAATATTTCTGCGAATATTATGAAAAGGAGATATCCCTCTCAGAAGACGAGGCGGTGAAGCTTGCTTTTTCGCGACTGAAATCAGAGCTTGCATCACTGACTACTGACTGTGAGTTGATTTCAAAAAACGTTACCGGCGAATTGAAAGACGACGCCTACGTACTGAAATGCGAGGCTGAATGTATCAAGGACGTCGCCGTCCCTCTCGAATTTGAAACAAACTAAAGGAAAGGAAGTTCCATGTCCGAAAAAATAGTATATACCTCATCAAGTGCAGAAACCTCTTCTATTTTCGGCCCGTTTGATATAAACGTAAGACGAATAGAGGATAAGTTTGAGGTAAGAATATCCAATCATAGCATAGGCACAGATACGGGAGATGCAATAACCATATCAGGCGAAGCTAAAAACGTAGACAAAGCCGCTTTTGTAATTGAATATCTAAAAAAGATGACGATTGCAGGCGACATTATAGCCGAACAGAGTATAGATTACGTAATCGATATGGTCGTAGACGGTAAAAACGAAGACTTAGAGGACTTTGACGCTAACGTCGTGTGTATAACAAGCAGAGGTAAGCCTATAAAGGCGAAAACCTTGGGTCAGAAAAAATATATAGATGCTATAAGAAAAAATACAGTAACCTTCGGCGTAGGACCTGCAGGAACGGGTAAAACCTTCTTAGCGGTAGCTACGGCTGTAGAGGCACTGAAAAACAAGCAGATAAACCGCATTGTTCTCACAAGACCTGCCGTAGAAGCAGGCGAAAAGCTCGGATTTCTCCCCGGAGATCTTCAGAGCAAGATAGACCCCTATCTTCGCCCCCTTCATGATGCTTTATATGAAATGCTTGGTGCAGAAAACTATGCTCGACACGTAGAGAAGAATTCTATCGAGATAGCTCCCTTGGCATATATGAGAGGTCGCACACTCGACGACTCGTTTATAATTCTTGACGAAGCGCAGAACACCACCCCCGAACAGATGAAAATGTTCTTGACAAGATTAGGATATAACTCAAAGGTAGTTGTAACGGGCGACCCCACGCAGACCGACCTTCTTTTCGGTAAGAAAAGCGGTCTCAGCGTAGCTACAAAAATACTTCGTGGCATTGACGGAATAGGTGTCCACACCTTTACCGAGCACGACGTAGTACGCCATAGAATTGTGAGACAGATAATTCAGGCATACGATAAGTATGATAGCGAAAATCGCGCATCGCAGAACGTAAGAAAAACCTACAATGCTCAGAAATCGCCCCAAATGAAAGGAAATTGAAATGATACTCGCATATAAGCCGTACGGCTATAATTTAAACGTATTTTTTTCCGCTACGAAAAGTGCAGAAAACTGTGGATATAAAATCAAGAAAATAGTGCGCGATGCCATAAGGACTACTCTTGAGCACGAAAGCTTTTTTTCTGACGTGGAGGTTTCTGTCACCTTCTGTGATAACGAGTACATTCACAAGCTCAATAAAGAGTATAGAAATATGGACAAGCCCACCGACGTTTTGTCTTTCCCCCTGCTTGAAAAAGAGGAATTGGAAGAGTCGGACGGACAAGCAGTAGCACTCGGGGATATCGTAATTTCCTTCGAGCGAGCGCGAGAACAGGCAGAGGAAATAGGAAACAGCTTTGAAAAAGAGGTCGCTTTCCTTACCATACATTCCACCTTACATCTACTCGGCTACGACCACGAAGAAAAAGACGAAGAGGAAGAAATGTTCTCTCGTCAAAGAGAAATAGTAGCTAAGTTAAACGTAGAATAATAAAGAACAGGAAGATAATATGAAAAAAACAGCTTTTATTGCCATCGTCGGCAGACCTAACGTAGGAAAATCCACTCTTTTAAACGCCATAGTTGGCGAAAAGGTAGCGATAGTATCGAAAAAACCCCAAACTACAAGAAACCGCATTACAGGAATACATACTGTCGGTGAAAATCAGTTTGTATTTCTTGACACCCCCGGTATGCACAAGCCGAGAACAAAGCTCGGCGACTTTATGGTAAAGACTGCGGGAGATACGCTCGGTGAAGCTGATGCCGCTATCCTCGTAGTAGAGCCCCGTGCGGCTGTCGGAGATATTGAGGCTAATATTATATCGCAGATAAAGGCAAAAGGAATTGGCGCTATCCTCGCGATAAACAAGACCGATTCCGTCAATGCCGAGGCGATAGCAAAAACTATAAAGGCATATGCTGACGTGCACGATTTTGACGCCGTAGTTCCTATGTCGGCAAAGCATAACAAGGGCGTAGATATAGTTTTAAAGGAATGTGAAAATTATCTTAGCGAAAGCATCTGGTTTTTCCCTGATGATATCGTAACAGACCAGCCCGAGCGCCAGATAGCGTCGGAAATTATAAGAGAAAAGATATTGCGCGTTTTAGAGGACGAAATTCCTCACGGAACGGCGGTAGTTATAGAAGAGTTTACCGAAAATCCCAAAATGATAAGAATAAGAGCCGAGATATTCTGCGAGCGTCTTTCTCACAAGGGAATAATTATAGGCAAAAACGGTGTTACGCTCAAACAGATAGGCACTTATGCAAGAGAGGATATGGAAATATTCTTCGACACCAAGGTCTTTCTCGACCTCTGGGTAAAGGTAAAAAAGAACTGGCGCGACAGTGCCACCACAGTTTCTAATTTCGGATACCATAACGACTGATTTGGAGATTTAGAATGCTTCTTAAAGTAAAGGGCGTGGTTATCAAGTCCGTAGATATAAAGGACAATGATAAGCTTATCACGCTATATACTGAAGAAAAGGGAATAGTTACAGCGATAGCAAACGGAAGCAAAACGCTGAAAAGCAGATATATGGCGGCGACTCAGCTTTTCTGCTACGGAAGCTACGTTCTTTATAAAAAGGGCGACTTCTTCTTCGTGCGCGAGGTAGAGCTCATCGAAAGCTTTTTCGATTTGCGTCTGACTATTGAAAGGACGGCGCTCGCTACCTATATATGCGACGTAATAAACTACGTCGGAGTACACGAGCTGCCCGATATTCCGCTTTTGCGTCTTACTCTCAATTCATTATTTGCAATAAGCAAGGAAAAACACTCTCTGCCGAAGATTAAATCTGCATTTGAGCTGAGATGCGCCTCTATTCTTGGTTTTTCACCCGACGTATCAGTATGCTTTAAATGCGAAAAAAGGCATGGCGAATTTTATCTCGATATCCTCGGCGGTAAAATTCTGTGTAGCGAGTGCAAGGGTAAAGTCAATTTCTCGGAAATTCATCCCGACTATGCAAACGATTCGCTTTCAAAAATATCCTACGTAAGCGAAGGTGTAAAATCGGCTATGGAGTACGTAATTAGCTGTCCGATAGAAAAATTCCTTTCTTTTTCTATTTCCGACGACGAGCAGAAGGATTTTTCCTCTGTCGCGGAAGCCTACTTATTAAACCATATTGAAAAGAGCTTTAAATCTCTTGATTTCTATAAGCAGATTATCCAATAGGAGAAGGTATGTTATTTTCACACAAGTCTTTAATAACCTTAGAATTTGATAAGATAACCGAAATGCTTGCCGAATGCGCTGCGACAGAGGGCGCAAAGGCTCTTTGCCGCTGTCTTACCCCGACAGACGATTTCGACTCGGTAGTAAAAAGGCAGGCGAGGACAGAAGACGCAAAGCGTCTTATAGCAATAAAAGGTTATCCGTCTTTTTCTGCACCTGAAAGTGTAATTCCCTCAGCAGAGAGAGCAGAAAAAGGCTCTTCGCTTTCCCCTCGCGAATTATTGGATATCGCATCACTTTTGCGTTCTGCGAGAATGGTCTCGGATTATATCTCGGTAAACAAAGGCTTTGACACCTCGCTCGACGAGATTTTTGCGCGCCTGCTTTGTGTACCGAAATTGGAAAACAGAATAAACAAGGTCATCATCAGCGAAGACTTCATCGCTGATGAAGCGAGCCCCGAGCTCACCGAAATCAGAAGAAAAATCAAGGCAGCAAACAACAAGATAAAAGACACCCTTCAAAACTTTATTAGCGGTCAGCGCTCAAAATATTTACAGGAAAACATTATCACTATGCGCGACGGCAGATACGTCGTGCCCGTAAAAAGCGAGTACAGAAACGAGATAAAAGGACTTCTGCACGACACCTCGTCATCGGGTGCTACTGTATTTATAGAGCCTATGGGTGTTGTAGAAGCGAATAACGAGCTTCGTGAGCTCGCGGGAAAGGAAGAGCGAGAAATCGCAAGAATTCTTTTCGAGCTTTCCTCTGAATGCGCGGAATATTCCACTTCAATAAAGGTCGATTATCATAATATAACCGAGCTTGCTTTTTATTATGCTTGCGCGACGCTTTCTATGCAGATGAAAGCGTCCTCGCCCTCTATACGAAGAGAAGCAAGCGTAAATTTGAAACGCGCAAGACATCCGCTTTTAGATAAAAACAAGGTAGTACCTATTGATATAAGTATAGGACGCGACTTTGACACTCTCATTATCACAGGCCCTAATACAGGAGGAAAGACGGTCGCCTTAAAAACCGTCGCCCTGTTCGCCATAATGGCACAGTCGGGTCTTCAGATCCCCGCTGACGAAGACTCTGTTCTTGGCGTATTTTCCGAGATTCTAATTGACATAGGCGACGAGCAGAGTATCGAGCAATCGCTTTCTACCTTTTCCTCGCATATGGTCAATATAGTGGATATTATCTCAAAGGTGACGCCTCGTTCGCTCGTTATTTTTGACGAGCTTGGCTCTGGCACAGATCCGATAGAGGGCGCGGCGCTCGCTATTTCTATACTTGAAAACGTAAAAAGCAAGGGCGCGCTCACTCTCGCCACGACGCATTATGCCGAATTAAAGGCATATGCACTCGATACCGAAAGAGTACAAAATGCCTCTTGCGAGTTTGATATAAATACCTTGAAGCCTACCTACCGACTTATAATAGGTATGCCGGGAAAATCAAACGCTTTTGCAATATCCGAAAAGCTCGGCTTGTCGTCTTCGATAGTAGACGAAGCAAAACGAAGAGTATCAAAGGAAAACAGACGCTTTGAAAACGTCGTAGAAAAGCTTGAAATAAGCCGAATTGAAATGGATAAAAATAAGGACGAAGCAATAGAGCTTCGTCGCGAATTAGAGCTTTTGAAGAAAACGACCGAAGAGGAAATTGCGAGAAAAACTCGCGAATCCGAAGAAGAGCTCACAAAAATCAAAGAAAAAGCTCGGCAGCTGATAGAAGGCGCGCGAGCAACAAGTGAATTTGTTTTCAAGGAGCTTGATTCTATAAGAAAGAAGCAGGACTCCAAGAAATTTGCACAGGAGCTTGAAAAGGCGAAGCAAGAGGTAAGAAATCAGCTGAGAAACGGCTCTGATATGTACTACGAGCTTGAAGCACCGCAGATAGAGGAAGACGAGGACTACGTCCTTCCGCGTCCCTTAAAAGTGGGTGACGTGATCTATCTTCTTGATTATAGACAAGATGGTGAAGTTCTTGAGCTACCCGACAACAAGGGAAGCGTCAAGGTAAAATCGGGAATCCTCACGACAAAAGTGAAGGTAGCGCGTGTAAGACTCCTTGAAAAGCACCTTAAAAAGAAGGTAGAAGCTAACGGCGTAAATTCGGTAGTCAAAAAGCCGAGCATTTCCACCTTCAAGCAGGAAATAGACCTACGTGGCAAGACGGCTGATGAAGCGTGGTACGAGCTTGACAAGTATTTGGACGACGCTTTAATGGCAGGGCTTCATTCCGTAAGAATCATACACGGAAAGGGCACGGGTGCATTACGAAAGGCGATACAGGAGGACCTGCGCCGCGATAAGCGTATTAAATCATATAGAAACGGCGAGTTTGGCGAAGGAGACTTCGGCGTAACCGTCGCAGAGCTAAAATAACTTAAATAAAAAGGGCGCTTGGCAAATGACCAAGCGCCTTATAATTTTTCACATTAAATATCCTCATCGGGTGGAGAAAGCTCCTCTTCGTCGCTCTCTTCGACGTAAGGGTCTATCATAATTTCTTTTATCTTGAAATATGAAGCAAAGCCTGCCATATAAGAGCCACAGGCAAATAATGCGACGAGAGGGAAAGCGAGTCCGAGAGGCAGGAGCATACCGCCCAAGCCGAAGACAAGCGCATATTCTACAAAAATAAGGCAGATAATTCCGAGCAGCGCCACAAAATTACGCTTAAAACCGATCAAAGCAAATATAAGCGAGTTTTTAAGCAGCTTGTAAAAGCTGAGATCGAAGGTTATCATCTGCATATAGATATAGAAACGCATGAAGATATACAGAATACCGAAAACAACGTTTAACCAGAAGATTATACTTGCAATTACGGTAGTCATATCCGAAAGAAGTGTGAAAATATTGAAGGGTATGAGCACCAAAACGAGAAGGTCGAGAATACCGAAGAAGAATGCCTGCTTTTTGTTTCTCTTTATCGCGTACTTGAAGTCCGCGAGCATGAACACAGGCTCGCCCTTTATAAGATTTCTCATAATATAGGTCGTACCTACGTTTACGAACCCGAAGGTAAACAATACAAGCAAAGAGAGAATCAGAAGCGTATTCGACAGCGGTGTGGTAGCTGAATTTTCTATCTGTATACCCTCAATTCCGAAAAGTGCCATGGTTGCAGGTGAATACGAGCCTTCATTCAGCATAATTCCGTGCAAATTAGCAAAGAAATTAGACTGAGGGGTGAAATACTGTATCTTGAATACACCGGAAAGTCCCAAAAGAGCGAAGAGTATAGGGAAGTTTCCCACCACCATAAGAATATTTACACTGAGAAGCTTGCTGAAATTACGCGAAAAGCTCTTGAAAAAGCCTTTTAAATCGGGTGTAATTATAGCGTCTTCTTTTGAAACACCTTTTCCTTCGCGCTGAGAATCGAATATATTAAACCTTTTTTTCTTTTTAGGTTTTTCATTTTCTTGTGAATCGTAATTATAAAATTCCTTCAATGAAATAACCTCCTTAAATACTTACTAAGCCCTATTCTAACATATAATTTAATATATTACAATAAGAGATTGTTAATAAATGCATTTATTTTCAATATTTTGTTGATATACGGCAATAAAAATGCTATACTTTATACGTTATTATTTTTTATTTGGTGTAATTTTATGAATAAAGAGAAAATCACAAAACATTTTAAATATCTGCCTGTTCTGACGACAGAAAGGCTCGTTCTAAGAAAAATACTGCCGTCTGACTACAAGGATATGTACGAATATGCGTCAAAGGACGAGGTGACGGAATTTCTTTTATGGTCTACTCATCCCTCAGAAGAATACACGAAGCAGTTTATAGAATACTTGCAATCAAGATATAAGATAGGCGATTTCTATGACTGGGCTATCACTCTACGCGACACCGGTAAAATGATAGGCACCTGCGGGTTTACAAAATTTGATTATTCGAACAATTCTGCAGAAATAGGCTACGTGCTCAATTTAGACTATTGGAAAAAGGGATATTGCAGCGAAGCCGTATCAAAAATAATAGAATTCGGCTTCGAAACCTTGAAATTAAATCGCATTGAAGCGAGATATATGAAAGAGAATATAAGAAGCCGTCACGTAATGGAAAAGTGCAATATGATATACGAGGGCACGATGAAATCCGCTGTATATGCGAAAAACAAATATCGGGACGTAGGTGTGTGCGCTATCATAAAACCTTAGACTTTTGTAATATTAAAAGCTTTTTGTAAATATACTTCTTATGGATGAAGAAAAGGAGTATAGCTATGAAAAAATGTATTTCTGTTTTTATTTTAGTTTGTCTTTTAGTGCCGTTTTCACTTGTTTTAAATGCCAATGCAGCTTCTGCCGATAATTTTTCCTTAAATCTTGATGCAAAATCTGCTATTCTTATGGAAGCAGAAACAGGACGAGTGCTATACGAGCAGAATGCAGACGAAGCACTGCCGCCCGCGTCGGTCACAAAGGTAATGACTCTTCTTCTGGTAATGGAAGCGATAGACGATAAAAAAATCGCCCTCGACGATAAGGTAGTAGCGAGCGAATACGCCTCAAAAATGGGTGGGTCGCAGATATACCTCAAAGCAGGTGAGGAAATGTCCGTGGAGGACCTCTTGAAGAGTGTAGTGGTATCGAGTGCAAATGATGCAGCCGTCGCTCTTGCAGAGCATATTGCGGGTAGCGAAAGTGCATTCGTTTCTGCGATGAACAAAAAGGCGAAGGAGCTTGGTATGAAGAATACCAAATTCGAGAATACAAACGGCCTTGACGATACTACGGAAAATCACGTAACCAGCGCTCGCGATATAGCAATTATGTCGCGTGAGCTTATAAAGCACGAAAAAATTCTCGAATATTCTTCTATATGGATGAGCACTATCCGTGACGGAGCCTTTACACTGACGAACACAAACCGACTTATTCGCTTTTACCCAGGCGCGACGGGCTTAAAAACAGGCTCCACCTCAAAGGCAAAGTTCTGTATAAGCGCGACGGCTAAAAGAGAGGGAATGCACTTAATAGCCGTTATTATGGGCGCACCGACAAGAGATATAAGAAATGAAGAGGCAAAAAAGCTTTTAGATTACGGTTTTGCTAATTACGCTTTGTTTTCCTATGAAGAAGCAAATATGCAGAATCTCCCGGTGCTTGGCGGTGTTTCTGATTGGTGCAAAACTTCTGCCAAGAAATATTCCATCGTTTTAGATAAAGACGTAGCGAAAAATATTACCACTAAAGTAGAATTGCCCGAAAATATTGCAGCGCCTATCAAGGTAGGGGATAAGGTCGGTAAGATAAGCTTTATAAATAATGGCGAAGTCATTGGCGAGACCGATGTAGTAGCTGCCGAAAACGTCGCGAAAATTTCCTATTGGGAAATTTTTTCACGGATTCTGAAGGGCTTTATGATAACCAAATAATTGAAGTTTTTTCTTAAAAAAGAGCAATAAAGTATTGAAAACAAGCAATATATATTGTATAATGGATTGAACAAAACGTGGAGGTATAATATGTCTATTGTTATCAATGAAAGATTTTTAGACGGATTTGTAAAGGAGCACGAGCTTACCTACCTTGAAGGTCAGGCAATTTCGGCTTTGCAGGCTGTAAAAAACAAGAATATGCAGGGAAGCGATTTTCTCGGCTGGGTAGACCTGCCCGAAGATTACGACAAGAAGGAATTTGAAGAAATCCTTAAGGCTTCCGAAAAGATAAAGAAGTCCTGCGACGTCTTCGTCGTATTGGGTATAGGCGGCTCTTATCTTGGCGCAAGAGCAGCTATCGAGTTTGTAAAATCCCCCTTATATAATAATTTGAAAAAGGACACCCCCGATATCTATTTCGCGGGAAATAATATAAGCACCACAGCGCTTACCGAATTACTTTCTATCTGTGAAGGCAAGGAAATCTGTTTAAACGTTATCAGTAAGTCGGGAACGACTACCGAGCCGGCTGTCGCATTCCGCGTATTCCGCGAGCTTCTCGTGAAGAAATACGGTGAAGACGGCGCACGTGAAAGAATTTTCGTAACCACCGATAAGTGCAAGGGTACACTTAAATCCTTCGCTGATAAGAACGGCTATCAGACCTTTGTTGTGCCTGATGACGTAGGAGGACGCTTCTCAGTACTTACCGCCGTAGGTCTTTTGCCCATCGCTGTCGCAGGTATCGACGTAAAGAGCATGATGGAAGGCGCTGCCGACGCAAGAAAGGTATGCCTTAAAGAGTCTTTGGGCGAAAACGTAAGTATGAAGTACGCCGCTATAAGAAACGCCCTTTACCGCAAGGGTAAGAGCGTAGAAATTATGGTAGGCTACGAGCCCTTCCTTCTTATGCTCAACGAGTGGTGGAAGCAGCTCTTCGGTGAGAGTGAAGGAAAGGACAAAAAGGGAATTTTGCCCGATTCTGTAATTTTCTCTACCGATCTTCATTCGCTCGGTCAGTATATTCAGGACGGACAGAGAATGCTCTTTGAAACCGTGCTTGATATAAAGGATTGCGGTGCTGAGTTCATCATTCCTCACGACGAAAATAACGTAGACGGATTGAACTTCCTTTCGGGCAAGGAGCTTGACTTCGTAAACAAGACCGCTATGCTTGGAACACTTTTCGCACACTACGACGGAGGAGTGCCGAACATAGTGCTTGAAATCCCCGACAAAACCGCTTATTCCTTCGGCTATCTCGTATATTTCTTTGAAATGGCATGCGCTATTTCCGGATATATGCTCGGAGTAAATCCCTTCGACCAGCCTGGTGTAGAATCCTACAAAAAGAATATGTTTGCTCTTCTTGGAAAGCAGGGATATGAGGCTGAAAAGGAAAATTTGTTAAAAAGAATGAATTAATTTATAAAATTTTACCAAAAATGCAAAATATCTCTTGAAATTTTAATGGATTTAGTGTATTATGTATGTAAGGACACTAAATCCATTTTTTATTAGGAGGAAGCACATTATGGTAAAATTGATAATTGGCAAAAAGGGCACCGGAAAAACCAAGACCTTGATCGAGTTGGTAAACAATGCTATCGTATCAAGCAAGGGCTCTGTAATTTGCATTGAAAAGGGAGCAAAGCTGAACTATGATATCAGCCACAAGGCTCGCTTAATAGATACTGATTATTATTCTGTTGTTGATGCTGAAGCACTTTACGGCTTTGTTGCTGGTATTCTCGCAAGTAACCACGACATAACCGAATTGTTCGTTGACTCGGCACTCAAGATTTGTCAGAACGACGTCGCTGCTTTTGAAAAGTTCGTATACGGACTTGAAAAGCTCACTGAGACTCTCAAGGTTGACGTAGTAATGACCTCTTCTATCGACGTTGAGGAATGCCCCGAATCGTTGAAGAAATTTATCTGATTATAGATGTCAACATTATCCTATAATGCATAACATATTATCGAGGTGTAGAATTTTCGCACCTCGATAATTTGCTTTATAGGAGGGCATAAAATGGCAGACAACAGATGTTCTTGCGGACAGGGAGGCACTGGCAACGGTTTGTCTTCAAGAGACACCATATGCATAGATACCTACAGAGTGCTTGATTCCTGTCGCGACAAGGACTGTTATGAGGACGTAAGAGTCTTCTTGTGCGAAGACGGTCAGAGCATAATCGACAGAACGACTAATATAAGGACAACAAGCGCAGAGATAGTATGCGCATCTATCAACGTAAATCCCGTACAGTTCAATCGCGGATTTTACCAGATAACGATAAGATTCTACGTTAAGCTTTGCTTCGAGGCTTGTATAAACGGCAGAAGCCATTGCTTTGAGGGAATGTCAGTAGTAGAAAAGACGGTAGTTCTTTACGGCGGAGAGGGAAATGTAAACATATACAAGAGCACTCCCGACTCAAACGGATATTGCGCCGAATGCACTACTGCAAACAGAAGCTCCAATCTTCCCATAGGCGTAGCAGAGACCGTAAGCCCTGTGGTATTGTCTGTGAAGGTCGCAGAGCCTAATAACTGTAACTGTTATTGCTGCTGCAGCTGCTCGGACATTCCCGAAGCGGTAGCAGACACAATTTCGGGCGGTCTTATCGACTCTGAGGGCAACAGACTCTTCGTTTCCTTGGGCATTTTCTACGTCGTTCGCATCGAAAGACCTGCACAGTATCTCATTACAGCGACAGACTACTGCGTACCCGACAAGGAGTGCGTAGCTTCCGAAAGCGACAACCCCTGCAGCATTTTCAGAAATATGGCGTTCCCGACCAACGAATTCTGCGCACGCTCGTTTACAAACGACGAAAGAACAGGGAATAACTGTCGCTAAAACACAACTTTTCAAGCCTTAAATCAAGGCAGAATGTTTGTGTGCTATAAAAGATACGCAAAGTTGATTTTCAACCCCTTCGGCAATCCTCGCCGCAGGGGTTTTTCTTTTGTTCTCACATAAAAAATGTGTTTTCTGTCATAAGTTTTATCTTTCTATTTATAATAATAGATGCAGGGATTTTTTTGATGTTTTAATCTCGTTTTGAAGAAAAAATCAGCAGATTTTAACGCCGTTTCGTAGGTGACAAGCCCGAAAATAAATTTTTTACTTACTTTGATAAATTTTTATCAAAAAATGTGGAAAATCTGTTGACATTATAAATATTATATGGTATAATTCGATTTGTAATGCAGCTGGAGCTTGTTTAATACGAAACGACGTCGCTTTTTCACTTGGTTTGTGACGAATTTTGCCTTACGCGAGTGACAGTACATACTATTTTATTTTTATTTAAGAAAGAGGAAAGAAGAATGAAAAGAATTTTCGCTATTCTCCTGTGTGCTAGTATGCTCCTCGCTCTCGTAGCTTGTGGCAACACACCCGACAACACCCCCGACGAACCCAAGGAAGCTGATTACAAGCTTGGTATGGGCGTAGTAGTTAGCATGGACAGCTCCAAGACCGGCAATGCTCAGGTTGATGCTACCGTTGCTACCGTTGTAACCGACGCTGCTGGTAAGATCGTTGCTTGCCGCATCGACGTTGCACAGAACAAGATGAACGTTACCGACGGCGCTGTTGAGGCTGAAAAGACCTTCGAGACCAAGATGGAACTCGGCGACCGTTACGGCATGGCTCCCGTTAAGATCGACAACGATAAGAACGGTGTTACCTTGGAATGGTACGAGCAGGCTAAGGCATTCGAGGCTTACGTTGTAGGTAAGACCGGTGCTGAGGTTGAAGCTATGGAAACTCAGGAAGCAGGTGGACACCTTATCGCTGTTGACCAGGCTCTTCTCGATGCAGGTTGCTCTATGCAGATCACCGATTTCATGGCTGCAGTTGCTGCTGCTTGCAAGGATGAGCAGGGTGTTGAATTCAAGACCGCTGCTACCTTTACTCTTGGCGTAGCTGCAAAGTCCTTTGTTGACGCTGCTACTAAGGCTGCTACCGCTGAAGAAGATGGTCTCGTTGCTATGTACACTGACTTCGCTGCTGCTGTAGTTGCTGATGGCAAGATCGTCGCTGCTCTTAACGACGCTATTCAGCCCAAGATCGCTATCAACGCTGCTGGTGAAATCGGTGAAAAGACCTATACCGCTACCAAGCGTAACCTCAAGGAAGCTTACAACATGGCTCCCGCAGTTAACTACGGTATGGACCCCAACGGTGACGGCGTAGTTTACGAATGGTACCTCCAGAGTGCAGCATTCTCCAAGCACGTTGTTGGTATGACTGCTGATGCAGTTGCTGCTATGGAAACCGCTGCAAACAGCATTGGTTACCAGATGACCACTGATGCAGATCTCTTGGCTGCAGGATGCACCATCCAGATCACCAGCATCAAGGCTGTTATGGCTCAGGCTGCAAATAACGCTAGATAATTAGCTATAACTTAAATAGGAGTGTAGAAATTGAAGCATTTCAGATTTCTATCGCGCCTAAGTGTGCTGTTAGGGTTGCTCGTCATTTTGGCGAGCTGCCCTAATTGTGCGCATAAGGGCCCAAATTCTACGCAAACAATCCAATCCAAGGGGATGATGTATTTTTCCTACTTCGATACCGTTTCTTATATTTACAGCTATGCAGGAGATTCTGATGAGGTATTTAATGCAAGGTGTGAAGAGGTATCTTCAATATTAGGAGAGTATCATCGCCTTTTTGACATTTATAATGAATATGACAATGTCAATAACCTTTATACAATAAACCTTAATGCAGGAAAAAATCCAGTTAAGGTAGACCAAAAAATAATAGATTTTCTACTTTATGCCAAGGAACTGTATAATACCACAAACGGTGAAATGAACGTTATGATGGGGTCAGTTCTTAAAATATGGCATAATTGCCGTGAAAAAGCAAGCATTTCGCCTCTAAATGCAGAAATTCCTGCCATGGACGAGCTTCTCGCGGCATCACTTCACACAAGCATTGATTCGCTCATAATCGACGAAGAAAACCAGACGGTATTTATTAGCGACCCTCTTGCATCTATTGACGT
>JAZOOB010000067.1:0-2667 GCA_045654845.1 Eubacteriales bacterium
CACCATCAATGCCCAGAGAAGAGAGCATGGTTTCCACGGTATCCAGACCGCCGTGGTTGGTATCGATGTGCAGTTCCAGCCAATTCATGTATGAAACCTCCTGTCCCTCCTGCGGGAGCGCATTTATCTCTCTTTTCCCACAAAGAACAAGGCAAGCGTTCCGGGACCCGAATGAGCTCCGATTACAGGGCCGACGTCGGTAATTATCTCCGTCTTTGCACCGTGTCTTTCCTCTATAATCTTGGAAAGCTCATTTGCATCCGATTCACAGAATGCGTGTGAAATATATACTCTGCTATTTTCCTTATCAAGTGCAAGCTCGGTATACTTATCTGCCAAGGCGAGAATAGATGCCTTTCTTCCCCTTGCCTTAGTAATATTTATAAGATGTCCTTCGTTATCTACGTGAAGAACAGGCTTTATTCCAAGCATATTGCCGACGAAAGCCACAGTGGGACTTACTCTACCGCCGCGTTTGAGATAAACGAGGTCGTCGACTGTAAACCAATGACAGATATTAAGCTTTATAGATTCGATATAGCTATATACCTCGTCTATGGTCTTACCCTTCTTCTGCTCATCTATCGCAAGAGAAACAAGAAGACCGAGTCCTGCGGAAGCACAAAGGCTGTCTATTACGAGCACCTTTCTCTCGGGGTATTTCTCTTTAAGCTCGAGCGAAGCGAGTCTTGCAGAATTGAAGGTCGTGCTAAGACCTGATGAAAAACCTATATAGAGAACGTCCTTGCCTTCGGAAAGTACCTTTTCAAAGCTGTCGGAAAAGGTCTGAACGTTGATAGCCGCGGTCTTCGCGACGCCACCCTCGGTCATTTTCTTATAGAAATCCTCTATCGCCATATCGTCGTTTCTATATTCTTTTTCATCACCGTCAAATCTGAAGGTGAGAGACTCGGAAAGTACCTCCCACAAGTTAAGTGTATCCTTTTTAAGATCGCAGGAAGAGTCGGTATATATAACGTAATTATTCATATGTTAATTCCTTTCAAAATATTCAAGTTGATTATTTACGAGTTATTTTCGCTTAGCATACTCCTCATATTCGTAGCAATAAGTTCGAGCGAGTCGTAAAGAATGTGGCGTCTTTCGTCCGAAAGACCTGCGCTGATTTCTCCTATAACGACCTTTGCGCGTTCATGTAACGCTTCTGCTACGTGCTTGCCTGATTCGGTGAGCAATATTTGGGCGCGATAGCTGTTTTTAGTTCCTCCTTTTCTTATTATAAGTCCCTTTTCTTCAAAGACCGACATCGCTCGCGAAACGTCAGCCTTGTTTTTGAAGCAAAACTCGGAAAGCTCTGTCCCCGTTATTCCGTTTTTATAGCGGTAAAGGACAAAAAGATATATGGCGTGCGGGCCTTTTAAGCCGTATTGCTCCAATTCATCTCTCGTTATTTTATTCAGGTATCTGTGAAGCTCTGAAATTGCATAGGAAAATTGTTCAAAACGTTCTACCATAATATCTCCATACTGTAATATTTTATTACCTTATTATTTTACCACAAAGATGTTGAAAAATCAACATCTTTTTAAAAATATTTACTCGCGCCTTTAAATATATGACAAAAACCAAGTCAAAAGACTTGGTTTTACAGCTTATGCTTTTCTATTAAACAATTTTTTAAGCTTGTCATTATTTCCCTTTATATCTCCCATATAGAAGGAAATTATAAAGCCAATTATAGCTATTACGATATAGAGAATTAATTCCGTGCCAAAAGGAATATAGCATTTTTCATTCAACATATTCGGTATCATAGCCAAAAATGCTCCGAATATAACAGAAAAAGTGGCTGTATAAAAGCGCTTAAAGAGCCACGTAATGCCGAAGGAAATCACGATAGCACCAATACCTGCGCCGAGCACCATGGGCAGAAGTACCGAAAAATCAAGATTCGCTACCGACGAAACGTAGATTTCATATAATCCGACAGATGAAAGAATCACCGCCTGATCTATACCGGGAACTATTGCAGAAGCGACGACGATAACGCCGAGCAGAACCTTCTGTATGAAATTCGGGTTTGAAAGCTGTGGGAATCCAGAAGTATTCAAGGTAAAAAGCAACATAGCGCAAATAAAGGCTATGGCAATATAGAAATAATACTTAAACGAGAAGCCCTCTTTCTTCACTTCCTTATAGAAAAGAGGCACTGTGCCGAGAATGAGGCCCAAAAATGCATATCTTGTCGGCGCCTCAAAATTTTCGAGCAGGAAGTTAAGCCCCTTGCTGAAAAGTATGATACCAACACCGATTCCACAGACTATGGGAAATAAAAATTTCACCTTCTTTTTAAAGTCAACGAACAGGGTGCTGAAAGCGTCGAGTGTTTCTCTATACAAGCCAAATATTATCATCAAAACGCTTCCGCTAAGTCCGGGGGCGACGCCTCCAAGACCGATGACTATACTCTTAAAAAAGGTCACTAAAGCTTTTTTCATTTATTACGTCCTTAATTTTATACGTTAAATTATTCCTTATGCTCGCCCATAACGACTACTGCTTCTTCATTCTCTTCTCTTTTGCTACTTAACAGCTTATCGAGCTTGATCTTCTTAATTCTGAAATCCAAAACAAACAAAATTCCGACAGCAAAGAGAATTGCGTGAAGAACAGTTATAAATGCATGAGCCGAAAGAAAAGGCTTCA
>JAZOOB010000068.1:0-4244 GCA_045654845.1 Eubacteriales bacterium
CAATACGCGTCGCAAGCTTACCTTGTAGCGAGGAAACCGCTTCCACGCGATAATGCACCCGACGACGAAGAGAACAGCCGCCGCTACCATAAGAATTACCTGCCATACCTTCAGATATATCCACATAATGCCTACAAAAGAATCAAGAAAGGCAATATCTATAAAGCCGACGGGGGTAATTCGATAGCCGAGTACCACGCAGTTCATAATTCCCAAAGAAAGCCACAGAGCAGAAACCACGCTCGCGACGACGTATTTGTTCGAAAAGAAGAAGGAAATAGAATGCGTGAGCAGAATGATCAGCAGGATATATAAGAAGAACAGAGGATTTTTAAAGAGATATTCAAACCCTCCGAAAACCGAACGTCTTGAAAGCCCCTCGATTACAAGGCAGAGGATAAAGGAATATATGACGTAAGAGGCAAGCGTGCGCTCGGAGACGAAAGCGTCTATTTTCTTAAACACGCCCTTTATCTTTAAAAGAGCTTTTCCGTCTTTTTTCATTCTCTTTCTCCTTCCTACAATTTATCCTCGGCGCGACCGCCTTCGTTTAGTGGTTATAATTCTATCACAGGCAAAAGAAAAAATCAATACGTGTTGTATGAAATTTCTCGTGTAAGGGATCAAAAAAGGAACGGTCTGCAAAAAGCCGTTCCTTTTGTCTTTTATCCTGCGAAGCAGGATTTCATCGCGAAGCGATTTCATCCGAGCAAGGCTCGGATTTATTCGTGGCAGAGCCACGATTTCATTCTACGTTGGGGTCGCCTATTATACAGTAATGCGCTATTCTGAAGCCTATATTCTGTTGCAGCTTCAAAACAGTCACCTTTACGGTGTACTTGCCCGCGGGAAGCTCGTTTGTAACGAACGTATAGTAAGACGGCTGCTCTGTAATCTTTCTTTCAATAACAAGTTCGCCCGATTCGTCAAAGACCTCGATAGAGAAGCTGGGGCGCTTTGCTCTGTCGCTTTCGTAGTTTGTGTAAAGCTCAAAGCCGATACCTTCAAAGTCGAAGTAGATAGCAGAGCCCTCTGTGTAGGTCCAGCCGTTTTCCTGCCAGCCTGCCTCGTCGCCCTCCCCGTTTCTTATATTAAGCGCATCGCGGGATTCGGGATATTCGTTAAGACGCGCGTCATACTGCTTTCCGTTTATCTTGCTGTTTGCAAAAATGCGCTCGGGCATTTCCTTTTCCTCGAGCATAGTGTCGCCCGCCGCTTCTATTGCAGACAGAAGCGTCTGTAAATAAAAGTTTGCATAATAGTCCTGACCCGTCTGGTTGGGATGAACTTCGTCTTGGAATATGCTCTTCCACTCTGCCTCATAGTTTCCACTTTCAAGACAGCGCTGATGAACGTCATAGCAGATATCTATGAAGGGAATGTTATAATGCTCTGCCACGTCAAGCTTCGCCTTCATACAGTATTCGAGGTCGCCCTTTGCCATGCTCTCGTGGTGCGCCTTTCGTCCATAGTTAAGAATAACTATCTCTGCAAAGGGATTTGCTCTCATAACCTTTTCTATCATAGACTGCAAATTGAGAACTATCTCATCATAGTCTGCGCCGTAGGGCGGGTCGTTCAAACAAAGGGTGAGGAACACAAGGTCGTAATAGCCCTCGTTAAGAAGCATTTCGTCTATGTTATATACGCCCCAGAAGGTATTTCTTCCACCGAGCGAGGGGTTTTTATGGAACACCTGTGCGTCGGGATACGCCTCTGCTATCGCCTCGGGGATCTGCACGGCAAGGGATTCGAGTCCGGGCGCGTGAGGCACGGAGTCGCCCATAGTACCTATATAAATAACACCGTATTTGAGCATTGCCGCGGTATTCGGCAAAACGAACATAGGCGCAGAAAAGGTTTCAAGCGTTACGTCCGCGCTTCTGCCCAATTCCGCAAGAAGAGCCTTCGCCGCCGTCTGCGCGCCGTTAAGTCCTACGCCCGAAAGGGTTATCTTATCTCCATCGCAATCCACGTGACAAAGTCCGTCGTCCGAGCTTTCGCTCTCAATATAGAATTGCGCGCCGGTAGCGCTATTCACGATAGAAAGCTCGTGTCCTGTAAGAGCAAGAATCTTATCGCGAAGATACTCTGCCGCGTACTTGTTCCCGTAATAAGCGTCGGAAATAACTATGCTGTAATCGGCAATCGACGTGCCGTTTATCTTTAACTGACTCATATCTATCTCCTTGTCATTCGGTTTTTCTGCTCCGCAGGAAACGAGCAAAAGCGTCGCCATAACCAAAACGAGCAGAAGCACGAAAAGCTTAGTTTTTTTCATCTCAAAATCTCCTTCTTAGCCCTGCGTAGCAGGATTTAATCGCGAAGCGACTTCATCCGAGCAAGGCTCGGATTTATTCGTGGCACAGCCACGATTTCATTGCTTATTAGGGTCTTCTATTATACAGTAATTATAAATTCCAAAGCCTGTGTTCTGTTTAAGAACCACCGCCTTTATTTTTGCGGTATACTTTCCAAGAGGAAGGTCGCTTGTTACGAACATATAGTAAGAATCGTAATCTATAAAATTCTTTTTGAGGACGGACTCTCCGTTTTCATTGAAGATTTCTACCGAAATGCTAGGCACTTTAGAGCCACTTACACTGCTCGTATCAAGCTCAAGTCCGACGCCCTCAAAGTCAACGTATATTGTCGAACCCTTCGTATACGTCCAGCCGTCTCTCTGCCAGCCTGCTTCCTCGCCTTCGCCCATTCTTACGTTCAGCGCGGATTCGGTCTCTGCCGCTTTGTCAAGGTTTGCTTGATACTGCTTTGCATTTATCTTGCTGTTCTCAAAAATGCGCTCGGGCATTTCCTTCTTTTCAAGCGAAGCGTCACCTGCCGCCTCTATTGCAGGAAGAAGCGCCTGTAAATAAAAGTTTGCATAGTAATTCTGTCCGTCCTGATGAGGATGAACCTCGTCCTTGAAGATCGTCTTCCACTCTTCATTGTAATCCTCTGCCTCAAGGCAGCGCTGATGAACGTCGTATACGATATCGATCAAGGGAAGGTTATAATGCTCCGCCACGTCGAGCTTGGCTTTCATATAATACTCTATATTTCCGTCTGCCATGGTCTTGTGCTCCGCCTTGCGACCATAGTTAAGAATAACTATTTCTGCATAGGGGTTTGCTCTCATGATCTTCTCTACCGTAGACTGATAGTTGAGAACTATTTCATTGTAGCTTGCGCCATAAGGTGGGTCGTTTGCTCCAAGAGTAAGAAAAACGAGATCGTAATAACCTTCTTCAAGAAGCATTTCATCTATGTTATACACTCCCCAGAAAGTATTTTTTCCACCGAGCGAGGGGTTTTTGTGGAACACCTGTGCGTCGGGGTATGCTTCTGCTATGCTTTCGGGTATAATAACCGCAAGAGAGGTAAGACCGGGTGCGTGGGGCACCGAGTCTCCCATAGTACCTACGTTGAGAGTTCCTTCTCTGAGCTTCGCCGCCGTGTTAGGAAGAGTGAACATAGGTGCAGAAAAGCTTTCGAGCGTCACGTCTGCGCTTCTTCCCAGCTCCGAGATAAATGCCTTCGCCGCCGTCTTTGCACCGTTAAGACCGACTCCGTAAAGGGTTATCACGTCGCCATCGCAGTCCACGTGACAAAGCCCATCGTCTGCGTTGTAACTGTCAATGTAAAAATGCGCGCCCTCTGCCACGTCGGTCACGTAAAGCTCATAGCCTGTAAGCTCAAGTATCGCGTTTTTAAGGTAGTCTGCTGCATACTTGCTTCCGTAATAAGTGTCGGACAGCACTATGCTATAATCAGCAATATGCGTTCCGTTTATCGTGAGCTGGCTCATATCCACCGTCACGTTTTCGTCGTCGGGCGGGGTTACGTCATCTGTGCAAGAAGCCAGAGCGAGCACAGCCATTATAAGAACAAGCAAAACTGTCAAAAGCTTAGTTTTCATCATCTCAAAATCTCCTTGTAAACTTTTGTTTATATTATTTATACTCAGGGAAAACAAGTCGGGTTTCGGTATACATAGAATTGTAGGCTTCCTCTAAAAGCGAATCAAAATCCACCTTCGCAAGCTCTGCCATGACCTTCTCCTTTTCGGGCTTGGTCTTCGGGTGTCTGGGAGTGAATACCGTACAGCAATCCTCATAAGGCAAAACCGAGGTTTCAAAGGTGTCTATCTTTCTCGCTATCTCGACGATTTCCTCTTTATCCATACCGATAAGAGGACGGAAAACGGGCATATCTACCACGCTGTCGGTGACGTTTATAGCCTC
>JAZOOB010000069.1:0-2300 GCA_045654845.1 Eubacteriales bacterium
AAGAATTCTAAAATGCAAAAAAATACACCCCTGAAAATCACTGTGACGACCGAATATTTTTATCCCGAAAGCGAGAAAAAATACGACGAGTTTTCAATAAAAACCAGCGGTTGTCTGCAGAAAAAGGAAGACGAATACAGAGTATTATATAAGGACGGTGGAAAAGAAAACGATATTTTCTCCGAGCTTATTTTCAAGGAAGGCGAAAATTCGCTTACCGTGAGAAAAAAGGGCGACGTCAACTGTGAGATGATTTTCTCCGTGGCGAAAAAGCACACCTTTTTATACAAGCTTTCGGGCTTTTCCTTTGATGCCGAAATCCTTACACACTCTTTATATAATAGCTTAAATGAAAACGGTGGACGAGTTGAGCTCGTTTATACCATAATTTTAGGCGGACAAGAACAAAAAATTTCTATGCAGATCTTAGCGGAGGCATAATATGACGACAGCGGACTTAAAGAATGCAATTAAAACGGCAGACTTTGTCCGCTGTTTTATTTTCTGTGGCGAAGAGGACTATTTAAAACAGCATTATCTCCACGAATTGCGAAAGGCGGTCATCACAGACGAGAGCTTTTCCGTCTTTAATCACTATAAATTCGAGGGTGAAAAGATAGATTTCGGCAAGCTTTACGATGCTATTTCGTCACCCCCTATGATGACCGATTTCAAGCTGATAGAATGGCACCTCGCCAACTTCGACTCGATGAAGGAATCCGATCTTGAAGCCTTTTTTGAGTTTTGTCGAGAAAAGGGCGAATATGACTATTCTGTCGTAGTCTTCATTTCAAACGAGGACCAGCTTTCGCTCGGCAATTATCCGAAAAACCCCTCGGCACTCTATAAAAGCTTATCCGAAGCGTGTGACGTCGTGGTATTTGAGCATTCCACCGACGCTCAGCTCATTTCGTGGATAAATAGACACGTAAGGCATGAAAATCTTGTGGCAAGCGAGTTTACACTTCGCTCCATTCTTGAAAAGGTGGGCAGGGATATGACTATCCTTTCGCTCGAAATACAGAAGCTCTGCTCTTATGCAAAGCAAAACGGAAGGCAGGAAATAACCGATGCCGACGTAAACGCGGTCTGCTCGGCTGGGGGAGAAAACGACGCCTACGGACTGACAAATGCTCTTCTCCAAAAAAACAAGAAGCTCGCCTATGAAAATCTGCTCGACCTAAAAAGAAAAAAGACCGAGCCGACGGTTATTCTCGGCTCGCTATTCCGTTTTTACGGTGACGTGGCTACGGTTTTTGGATTCATGAACGCGTCGTTATCGCAAGCCGATATTTCAAAAAAGCTTAAATGGCACGAGTACAAAACGGGGCTTTATATGAAATACGTATCGAAGACCTCTCAAAAGGCGCTTGAAAAAATGCTCGCAGTGTGTAACGAGACGGACGCGATGGTAAAATCCATGAGCACCTTGAATCCATATACGCTGATAGAAATCCTTCTCGCGCAAGCATTGTAAACAATAGTTTGCTATAAAAAGAATTAGAGCCTGACTTTTGTCAGGCTCTTTTTTTTAATTCATTAAGGGTTTTATTTCGTAATTGTACTTTATCTTTGCAAAGGAAGCCTTGGCTTTTTGCTTTTCGTTCACCCTTACGTCTGCAATCGACTCTTTTACGAGCTTATCAAAGGTTTCGATAGCGCCTATCTGCTCAAAGTCGGTAAACCAGTCGGAATTATCCTTGTTATCATATGCCTTTTCGTCCAAGGGTAGCTTCAAGATATAATGAATTCCGTAGTCGCTCTCAACCCTTCTCTGTTCGCCAACCTTCATTGAGATAGAGTTTTCTATGACCTCGCTTACGGGATAATCGCTATTTTTACTTAAATAGAAGCCGTTTACGTAATGCGAAGAAGCATTATCGTCTGAATAGACCGAAATAAGAGAGTCGAAGCGCTCTTCCGTGAGGGATTCTGCGAATATCTTATCAAAATCGGATATGAGCTTTTCCTTTAACAGTCGCTCTTCCGCTGTCAGATAATTGTCCGCGCTTTTTATGAAAACAACCTTGACGCGCGAATAGTTTTCCTTATAGTAGCTATCCTTCTGCTCGTCGGTCATATAACTACCGCCAGCGCCGTAAAGAAGATTGAAAAGAAGCTCGGTCTTATAATCAAACACCGCTACCTTTTTTACAGCATCATAGCTCGTGCCGTATTCTTTCGCCACCTTGTTAAAGGTCTTTTTACTTCCGTCACCGACAAAGTCGACAAGCTCGTATAGATACGCTAAAATATCCTCGGTCGCATACGTGGGAAGATTTTCACCGAGTGCGTCGTAC
>JAZOOB010000070.1:0-5009 GCA_045654845.1 Eubacteriales bacterium
GACGTATTGAGAACTATCGACCCACAGCTTGAGCTTGAAGAAATAATCACACAAGCTCTGAAAAAATTCGCAAGTAAGTGAAAGGAAGCGCTATGGATACCGAATTTGATTTTGAAAACAGGATTGTTTCCTCGGAATATATACAGTCCGACAATGAAATTGAAAATAGCCTTCGCCCGAAAACTCTCGACGAATATATAGGTCAGGAAAAAGTAAAGGACAACTTGAAGATCTATATAGAGTCGGCAAAGCTCCGTGGCGACGCTATCGACCACGTGCTTCTCTACGGCCCTCCCGGACTTGGAAAAACCACGCTTTCCAACATTATAGCAAACGAGATGGGCGTAAATATCCGCACCACCTCGGGTCCTGCTATCGAAAAGCAGGGCGACCTCGCGGCAATACTTACAAATCTCGGTGAAAACGACGTGCTTTTTATCGACGAGATACACCGTCTTTCCCGTTCTATTGAGGAAATTCTCTACCCTGCGATGGAAGACTACGCCTTGGATATCATTATAGGCAAAGGTCCGAGCGCGAGAAGCATAAGACTTCCCCTCCCGAAATTCACGCTCATCGGCGCGACGACGAGAGCAGGACAGATAACCACTCCTTTACGCGACAGATTCGGCGTCATTATGAAGCTCGAGCTTTATCAGCCGAAGGAGCTCGCTACCATCGTCAAGCGTAGCGCAAAGATACTTGAGCTCGATATCGACGACGAGGGTGCAGAGGAAATCTCAAAGAGATCGCGCGGAACTCCACGAATTGCAAACAGACTTTTAAAGCGTATACGCGACTTTGCAATAGTAAAAGGGGACGGAAGGATAACGGGCGAGATCGCACGTTATGCTCTCGATATGCTCGAAATAGACGAATTAGGTCTTGACAATACCGATAAAAAGATGTTGGAAGCTATTATCAAGTTCTATAACGGCGGACCTGTAGGACTCGAAACGCTTGCCGCCACCACAGGCGAAGAGGCTATAACAATAGAGGACGTATACGAGCCCTACCTTCTCCAGCTCGGTTTTTTAAGCAGAACACCAAGAGGAAGATGCGCGACAAAATTGGCCTATGACCATTTAGGCATCAAATATAAGGCAAATGCCGAGCAACTAACAATAGATGAATAAAGAAAAAACGGATGCAAGAAATTGCATCCGTTTTTAAGTATACAAAGCATTATTCAAATGAAATATAGTCGAAAACGTGGAAAACGTCACCTGCACCCATAATGAGTGAAAGGTCACCTTCCTTTGTATTTGCCGTAAGATACTTTGCCGCCGATTCAAAGCTATCGGCATATATAGCCTTACTTCCTATATCACGCGCCAGCTTCTCACCGGACACTCCCAAGGTGTCGGTTTCACGCGCAGAATATATATCAAGCACTATTACTCTATCCGAAAGCGATAAAGCTGAAACAAAGCCATCATATAGCTCTGCGGTACGCGAATAGGTGTGTGACTGGAATACACACCATATTTCATTTTTACAAATCGTCCTTGCTGACGAAATAGTCGCCTCAATTTCCGTCGGGTGATGTGCGTAATCCTCGTAGTATTCTACCGAATTAAGAGTTCCTTTTTTCTCCATGCGCCTTTTTGCGCCCGAAAAAGCCTTCAAGCCCTCGCGCAAAGCGTCAAAAGGAATAGAGCTTTCATATGCGACGGCGGCGGTGGCGAGTGAATTCATCACGTTATGCGCGCCATAGGTGGAAAGAGTTATTCTGCCTTGATTTATTCCTTTGAAATATAAGTTATAGCTCGGATTCCCGTTTATATACTCTACTTCACCTGCATAAAAATCGGCATTTTTATCCTTCATTGAGAAGCTTATTTTCTTACCGTCATAATCCTTCAATACGTCTATAACGTTTTCATCATCAAGGTTGAAGACTACCGTCTTATTTGAAGAAATATTTACGTAGTTCTTAAAGGAAGCCTTGACCGCATTCAAATCCTCAAAATAGTCTGTGTGATCGAGCTCTACGTTGAGAATGACCTCTACCGTCGGATAAAAGGAAAGGAATGAATCCATATATTCGCAGGCTTCAAAGATAAACCATTCATCAGAGCCGTCCTTATAACAGCCGTTGATTATCGGCAATTCTGCGCCAAGAACGATAGTGGGATCTTTTTGCGCCTGTAAAAATACAGAGGAAATCATAGAAGAGGCGGTGCTTTTTCCGTGCATACCCGAAACGCCTATACGATTTTTATATTTCGTCATCAAAAATCCGAGAAAGTCTGCTCTTGAAATGCAGGCAAGACCCCTCTTATTTGCTTCTCTGTATTCTTCATTATCCTCGCTTATAGCCACTGTATAAACAATGGCATCATAGGAAATAATATTCTCTGGGAAATGATTATAATTTACGGTAATAGAGCGCGAAATCAGCTTTTCGGTGGTTTTTGATGGGGTTCTGTCAGAGCCGCCCACTCTGTAACCTAATTTCTGCGCCATGAGCGCAAGACAAGACATACTGACGCCACCGATACCGATAAAATAAATGCTGTTCTTGCCCAAAAGCATCTTTTCAATCTGTTCTGCCGTGTAGGTAGTATTCTTTATGGACATGCTATCACCCCTTTTATGAAAGTTGCACAATTTTTTAAAAATTAGTTGACATTATTGCGCGTTGTTAACAAAATATTATTAAAAAAATTTGAATAAATTTAACAATTTGCCTCTATACTATATTAAGTTATAGAAGTTAACTATGATGAAAGGACAAGATTAATGCAGATAACCGATATCAAAATCAGAAAATTTTTTGACGAAGGCCCTATGAAGGCCGTTGTGTCGGTGACTTTTGATGATGCTTTAGCAGTACATGACATTAAGGTAATTTATGCGAGAGAAAGATACTTCATCGTTATGCCCTCCCGCAAGAATGCCGACGGAACATATCGCGATATCGTACACCCGATAACCGCGCAGTTCAGAGCCGAGCTCGAAAATGCAGTTATCGATGCGTACAACGTTCAGTTGGTAGCGGCGCAGGAAGCGGACGCTGAAATAGATTCTGACGAAGCGCTTGTATAACTTTATTACCCTAATTATTATACACATTTCCCCCGACTATGTCAAGTAACACGTTTACTTGTCTTGTCGGGGTTTGTGTTTTTTTATGGCGAATAAAGACGAAAAAAATAAGGTGAAAATATGAAGATACTGATGCTTAGCTCCTCCTTTGATATAGGCGGGGCGGAAACGCATATTTTAGAGCTATCGAAGAATCTTACAAATAAGGGGTATACCGTCGCCTTGGCATCAGGTGGCGGTGAGTACGTAAAAGAATTAGAAAAGCACAATATAAGGCATTTTCTGCTTCCACTGAATTCAAAAAATCCACTAAAAATATTCAGCTCGTATAAGAAATTAAAAAGGATATTGAGAGAAAATGACTTTGACGTCATACACTCTCACGCGCGTCTGCCCTCCTTTATATGCCATTTTTTATCAAAAAGTCTTGGTGTTCCCTTTGTCACCACGGCGCATTGGGTGTTCTCCACACGACAGCCGTATAAAGCATTATCATTTTGGGGAAAGAAGACTCTCTCGGTCAGCGCAGATATAAAAAACTATCTTATAGATAATTACAAAATCAGTCCCTCTAATATAATTCTTACTGTAAACGGCATTGATACCGAAAGCTTTCGTAGAAAAGAAAACACACCTCTAAAAAGAAAAATCATACACGTGAGCCGTCTTGACGAGGGACGGGCAAAGACCGCCTTTTCACTTGTCGAGATTGCAAAAAAATTGCATGAAAATCACGAAGATGTTCAAATTGAGATAGCAGGTTCAGGAAATTGCGAGGAAAAATTACGGCAGAAGGCAAAAGAGGTAAATGAAAAATTAAAAAAAGAGGTCGTAGTGTTACGAGGAAAGCTGACAGACGTAGATAAATTTCTCTCCTCTTTTCGTGGTATTTTTGTCGGTGTTTCTCGTGCCGCGCTGGAAGCTATGTCAGCGTCATATCCTGTAATTTTGTCGGGCGACGAAGGATATGAGGGTATCTTCGACGCTAAAAATCCCGAAAATGCCATACTCTCTAACTTCTGTTGTCGTAGCTGTGCTCCGCTTTCAAACGATAATTTATATAATGATATAGACTTTCTCTTAAAAAACGAAAAAAAAGCAGAGGCTTTGGGGGCTTTAAACCGTACCTTTATAGAAGAACGTTACTCTGCAAAAAAAATGGCGGACGACGCTATTTCCGTATATAACAGCGTAGCTAAAAGCAAAAATTCGCCTTCTATCATTATATGCGGATATTACGGCTACGGCAATATCGGTGACGAAGCTACTTTAAGTCAGACGGTAAAAGCCTTGCGCCGTCAGAATATTAGTGATATTACAATCCTTTCAAGGACACCGAAAAAAACGGCAAAAGCGCTTTGTGTAAAATCAATATACAGATATAATTTCATTAAAATTATAAAAAATCTGCGTCAGGTCGATATTTTTATGCTTGGTGGTGGAAATCTTTTGCAAAATCAGACAAGCAATCGCTCGCTATATTATTACGGCTCTATTCTCAAGCTCGCAAAAAAGCTTGGTGCTAAGTGTTTTTGTTTTTCATCGGGGATAGGCGAGCTTTCGGGCAAAAAGGAAATAAAATTTACAAAAGACGTGCTTTCTCTATGCGAAAAAGTAACGGCAAGGACCGAAAACGACAAGAGCTCTATCAAAAAAATCTCAAAAAAGGCAAACGTATTTACCTCCCCTGATGCTGTTTTTAACTATGAAGACGAGGATTCTTCCTATCTTCGATTAAAATATTCATTTTTAAAGGGAAAGCGATATGCTATATTTGCCATAAGAGAGCCACGAAAGGAAAGAAAAAAGCAGATAAAACGCTTTTCCGAAGATATTGCGCGACTTTATAAGGAAAATTCCATTCTACCCGTATTTATTCCATTCCATAAGAAAAAGGACGAACGAATAACGAAGGAAATTATAAAAAAGGCGGGGTGCGGTGTCCTCATAAATCCTAT
>JAZOOB010000071.1:0-2190 GCA_045654845.1 Eubacteriales bacterium
CTTCTCTTATCAAAGGACACGGCTCGCTTTCTCTTGGCAATATAATCGGCGCATACCTCTTCAATCTGGTTTTGGTCAGCGGCGCGGCAATCACTATCAGCCCCTTCGACATCCCTGTTTCGGGTACGATCGCGGGCATAAACTCCTCTTTGGTTCTCGATATTCCCGTCATGCTCGCGGTTATGGCGATTATGACGATACCTACGCTTTTCCGTGAGAAGCTCTCTCGCTGGCAGGGTGTTCTCCTCTTAGGCATTTATACCGCATTTTGCGTTTTGCAATTTGTCATTTGAGGATATATACAAAAACTAAAAGAGTATATCACTAAAAAAACGACAGGCTTTAACCTGTCGTTTTTTGTTTCGTTTAAAATTATTCTGCAACGAATATATAGGGCGCGATTTCCTGACCGCCGTCGATGAAATACGCTTCAAGAGAAGGATATTTCTCTGCGATTGCAGAACTAAGCGCGCTTCTCTCCTCTTCGGTGGAATCCTTACCGAAGAATGCGGTGAGCATATATTTTGTGGGATTTTCTACGAGCTTTTCTAAAAGTCCGAGAACTGCCGTATTTCTATCCCTCTCGGAAATGACTATTTCCTTGCCGATAATACCTATTGTATCTCCGTTATTGACGTGTACGCCGTTTATATCGGCATCACGGACAGCGGGGGAAACGTAGCCCGTCGTTATTCTGCCTATGGCTTCCATCATCGCGTCCTTTATGGTGTCGGGCGAATCACTCTCAAAATCCATAGTAGTAACGGCTACGTAGCCTGCACCTATATTTTTCGCGGGGATAACGTGTATCTGCGCGTTTTTATAGATTTCCGCAGACTGCTCTGCCGCCATAATAATATTTCCGTTATTAGGCAATACAAAAATATGCTCGGCATTTATTTTTTCATACGCTTCAAGAAATTCGCCTGTCGAGGGGTTGTTCGTCTGTCCACCCTCTACTATCTGATCGACACCGAATTCACGGAACACGTTTGAAATACCCTCTCCGTTACTTACGGCGACTAATCCGTACTTTTTCTTTTCAGCAGCCACTTCTTTCTTTTCTTCGCTTACGGGTGCCTCTGTTTCGCTTGCCGAATGCTGTACCGACATATTCTCTATTTTGATAGTGATAAATTCACCGAAGCGTCTTGCATACTCCAAAACGCGCTCAGGCTGTTTTGTGTGTACGTGGACCTTCACTATACTGTCGGTCTTAAACGCTACGATAGAGTCACCAATAGTAGAAAGAAATGCTTTTAAGGGCTCTACGTCGAATTCATCTATATTTACCTTTGCGTTCTGAAGCTGAAGCAAGAATTCGGTACAGTAGCCGTACGTCATCTCACTGTCAGGACCAAAAGTGCTTGTCTTTACAGTATTAGCGACAGGCTTTTTTATGAGCTCGCTGCTATCAGCCACCTCTTCTCCGTTAAGTACGCGGTTTATACCGTCCATAATGTAGAAAAGACCTGCACCACCACTATCTACTACTCCCGCTTCCTTAAGTGCGGCAAGCATTTCGGGGGTTCTTTCAAGAGATGCCTGCATTTCCTTCACAAGATCGGCAAAAAGTGTCCTTATCGTGCTCTTTTCATCCATATTGGAAACAGCATATTCCACCGCTTCTCTTGCAACGGTAAGTATAGTTCCCTCTGTCGGTGTCATAACAGACATATACGCCTGCTGTACGCCCATTTCAAGCGCGCGTGCCATAGTAGTGGGATCCGCCTGAGCCTCCGACTCAAGCCCCTTCGAGATGCCTGCAAAGAACTGGGAAAGGATTACTCCCGAGTTTCCCCTCGCGCCGAGAAGCATACCGTGAGAAAACGCCTTCATTACGTGTGCGAGGTCATCGGTATCAAGATTCTCTATCGCGGCGATTCCACTCTCGATAGTCATTCGCATATTATCTCCCGTATCTCCATCGGGCACGGGGAATACGTTCAGCTTATTTACCTCGTCGGCATTCGATCTCAATTCAGAGGTTCCGCCACGAAGCATTTTTGCAAAAAGGACTCCACCGAGATATTTATACTTGATACTGTTGAACTTTTTGGTCGCGGCTTCCTTTGCATTTTCTGCCGCCGTCTTAACCTTTTTGGTAGCGGCGGTAACCTTCGCCGTAGTCTTACCCTGAACCTTATTTGACGTCTTTTTTTGTGCTTCTTTTGTCACAGTGGCAACGTC
>JAZOOB010000072.1:0-4501 GCA_045654845.1 Eubacteriales bacterium
ACCGAGGTCGTCGCATAGATAAGATACGGATAGGGGTTTTTCAACTCTATCTGCGCAAAAATTATGGCGATACTCGCAACAGCGACAGCACTGAGGTCCAAAACCTCAAAAAGCGAGCCGAGATATATAATAACGACGCCAAGCGCGCTTAAAATCGCGGAAATAGAAATCTTCTTTGAGTTTTTCATCTTAACAACAGCTTATAAGATCGCCGCCCATACATTCGCAGCAGCAGTCTGCGCATATAAGCGAGCTACAACAGTCGCAGGCCTGATCCGCCTGATCCTGTCTTCCATAAGGCGTTCTCTGGCTACCACCGTACATATTTCCGTACGATCCCGTACGACGCTCAAATTCCATTTTCGTACGCGCATACTCCTGATTCTGCGGATCCATTCCACAGGCGATGCCGAGCTCTCTCATAGCCTCGACGGTCCAGCCTCTGCGCATCAGAACTATGCTCTTCAAATAATGCCATTCGGCAGTTTTGTCCGCGTCCTTTATTTTTTCAAGCTCCTGCTCTGCCTGAGCGAACTGACCTGAATTTATCATTATACGGATGGACATATAGATGTTGTTCTGTCCATTGTAGCCATTTCCGTTATAGCCCGACGAGCTACCCGAGGCTCTTTGACGCTTAATTTCCTCGTACGCCTCGTTTATTTCCTGCATTTTTTCATTCGCCAGCTCCGCGAAATCGGGGTTTGACGAATAGTTGTCGGGGTGATATTTTCTTGCCAGCTTGTGATACGCTTTTTTTATTTCCTCGTCACTCGCGTCACTCGACACCCCGAGCACTGTATAGGGATTCTTCATCATTCGTTCCTTTCCAAAAATGAAAGTCTTTTCGGCATTCCGAAATAGACGGTGTTTTTAATTATATTTTCCTCGGACACTCTGTTTTCATAAGGCAAAAGCTCTATTTTTTGTGAAAGTGCTTCAAGCTCCAAGGTAAGAGAGGTCTTTATCTCTCGCTTATTTTCTTCTGTAAGCGCATCACCGTAAAGAATTCTGTACGGGTTATACTCGTTTCTTTTACAGTCCTCATCAAAATCCTCGGCGGCGTCTGCAAAATAGATGAATCTGCCGGTATGATAGCCTATATCATAGGCGAGAAATTTAGACTTTTCGTCCAATTCATAGGAAAACACGAGACCGAGAATTTCTCCGAAAAGGTCTGCTGATATTTCACCGCTCTTCTCTTCCGCTTCCGCTGAATTCAAGCGCGCAAGTCGGTCGAAAATCTCATTTCCAAGACCGTCAAGCTCTGCGAGCTTTTTTGCGCGGGAAACGAGAGGCAGGGCGATAATATCTCTTATTTTACGGAAAAATCCACCGTCCTTCAAGTCGTCCTTCAATTTTCCATAGCCCAAAACGGCAGAGATTTTTGCGCAATAGTCGAGGGTATCGTTTCTCTTCGCTATAAGGCGCTTTTTGCTACAATGAACTATGCATCTTCTCTTTTCGGTAGATATTTCATCACCCGTAAAGAGAAAGCGAACGAAGGCGAGAAAGACTATATCATAGCTGAGCGTAAGCGAGGAAAGTCGTCCCGTATTATTCTGCATAGAGCGACAAACACCGCAGTAAACTGCGCGATAGAGCTCGTACTCTTTTACGAGCAATTCGGGTGAATACGGTTTTATATAGCCGAACACGATTTTCTCCTTACCTCATAGTTATTCATTATATTGTACTATATTCATAATATAAAAGCAAGGCTAATTTGTAAATTTCTTTTGGCGTATTATTGAAGATACCGTAAAAAGAATAAAAATCTTGATTTTACGCGTTTTTTGGTGTATAATGAGTTGTGTTACGCATAAAATTGATTTTTCGGAGATATATATGAGTTTTCAAGAAAAACTGAGTTCGCGTGTCAAAAGCATATGTGAAAAAAACAAGCTGACCGCCAAGTGCTATTCGCTATGCGAAAAAAATATTGAGCTTATCAGATACGCATTCTGGGGTGTGGCTACTACCCTTTTCAATATGGTTATATACCTCGCGTGTTCACGCCTTATTTTCAATTTCATATTCAAGGACAGCTTTTCTCTTTCCTTTTACGACGTTATCTTGGGTGAACTTACGACGAAAACATATTCAAGCGAGGCTCTCGTCGCCCTCTTTTCAAACACGCTTGCTTGGTTTTTTGCCGTCGCTTTCGCATTTTTTGTAAACCAAAGTAGGGTTTTTCGTGATAATTCGACAGGCTTTGAGAGATTCAAGAAGCTTTTACAGTTTTACCTTTTACGAGTATTTTCAGGCGCTTTCGAAATAATTTTACCCTCGCTTCTGATAATAACCTTATCCACAAATGACCTCATAGCGAAGATTATAGCCTCGGTATTCGTAATAATTTTAAACTATATTACAGCGAAATTCATCACCTTCAGAAAATCAAAAAAAGCGTCGAATGACGCTTAAAGATAAAAATAAAAATCCCCGAAACGTAGCAAGTCTTCTGCGCTTCGGGGATTTTCATTTGTTTGGTTTAGATTTCGGTACCGTCAGCACTGAACAGGGGCAATTTTTCGAGATATATAATATCCTTTCTGTCTATTGCATCACCCTCTGCCAGAATAGCCATCTTGCCGACGATGTTTCCGCCTGCCTCGTTGACGAGATTTTCAAGCGCCTTTAAGGATTCGCCCGTGCTTATAACGTCGTCTACGATAAGTACTCTCTTACCCTTCATAAATTCAGCGTCATAGCCGTCGAGATAGAGCGTCTGATGCTTGGCGGTGGTTATGGAATCAAGCTCGTACTTGATAACGTCGCGCATATAGAGCTTCGGCGTCTTGCGAGCGAGGATATACTTATTCTCACCCATAATACGCGCCATAGCATATACGAGCGGAATACCCTTCGACTCTGCCGTGATCATAACGTCGTGCTCGGGGGCTACCTTACAAAGTGCCTCTGCGCAACGCTCGGTAAGCTCTACGTCACCGAACAAAACGAATGCGCCGATACACATATTTTCATTCAAGGGGCAAAGGGGCAGATCGCGCTCGATGCCCGCTACCTTAAGTTTATAAAACATATTAACACCTCTTTTTGTTTTTTACAAGAATAGTATACTATACTTTGTAAAATTTTTCAAGAGAATATTGTTTTTTTGTTGAAATTTATCAGGAATAAAAATCGTGGCAACCGATACCGAATTCGTAGTTACAGTTTTGTACTATCCAGAAGCTTGTGGAAATTGCAGGCTCAAGGAAGTATAAAACGTCGGGCGAAACCGTCTCTCCCTCCAAACAAATTTTTGCGGCGATGACCGAAAGATAATAAGGCGTCTGGTAGATAGTTCCGTTTGCAATAGGGGTGAACTGTACGCCGTATTTTCTGTCGAAAATTACTCCGTAAATAGTATTGGGGTAATTCGGTGACTTAACTCGATTCAAGACTACGTTTCCGACGGCTATCTGTCCAAGGAGCGGCTCTCCTCTCGACTCTGCCGATATGATTCTCGAAAGCCAATAAACCTCATCGGCGTTATAGTACGCATCTCCCGACTTGATAATATTAAGCGGTCCTTTGACGGTCACGCTTCTCGTCGCATTATCCCAGTCTACAGAAACTCCGAATGCCTTTGCAAGCACTCTTACAGGTACGTAAATTCTTCCGTCATCGAGAATTTTAACTGCCGTATCTGTCCAGAGATATCTGCCGTTTGCGCATATGTAGTGGCTTCCGTCCTGCGCCGTTATCGTAAGTCCGTTTGCCGTAACGGTGGCTGTTCTCGTTGCGCTCGAATAGGTCGTTTTGCAGTAGCAAAGTGCCTCGCAGAAATATTTGAGCGAAACGTATGTAGTGGAATGAATGAGACGGCTCGGAACTTCGATGTTCCCGCTTCCCACTCGCACCTTAACGTACTCATATTGAGAAGTCCGCGCGTCGTACACTCCCTTTACCCCGTATACGTTTATCGCCTTGGGTGATATCGCCATAACGGGCGCAAGTGAGAGAAACGCGAGTGCGAGTGCCACTACCTTTGTAAATTTTCTTTTACACTTCATAATTTTCTCCTTTCTGTGCTGAAACTATTCTAACACGAAAATTAAGGAAAATCAAAGCACAAAGAATGGCAGAAAAGGAAGGAAATGTAAATAAAACCTTACAATGTAAAAAATACTGCTAAATATAGCGTTTTTAAGTAAAATTATACCTGTTTTGGCAGTATCTTTTCGGTATAAATTCGATTTTTCGGTGTCACCTTTTTCGTTTTTCGCTCTATTAAATTAAGAGCTGTCTTTTCCTCTTTGACAAAATATCACAAAAAATAACAAAAATTGATGTTTTTTTGTAAAATTATTGAATTTCTGAACGCATTTTGCTATAATAACTGTGTATATTAACCTTCTATAAAAAGAAAGGGCAAAAAAATGGATCTTCTTTCAAACTCGGTATATGACGTACGCGAAAAATACGGACATCTTATACTTCTCTGTCTTGAGTCGGATGAGAAAAAATGCAAAGCGCTTCAATTAGAGCTTAG
>JAZOOB010000073.1:0-15882 GCA_045654845.1 Eubacteriales bacterium
CCCTTCAGTTCCGACACAAGCTCGTATGCATTGTCGCAGAAGCAGATGGTGTCACCGAGCCTTATCTGATATTCCGAGTTGAATTCGTCTACTCGGTCGAAATCAATTCCCTCGCTTGCAAACCACTCTACAAATCTGCCGCGCAAAACTTCGGGCTTCGAAATCTCACCGCGTTCGAGCATTTTCCAGTATTTCTCGTTTATTTTTGAATATCTTGCTATCATCTCGTCGGTGCATACACCGATAGAGAATTCGGTAAAAAGTGTTTTTATCGCGTTTTTTTCAGCCGCCTTGAAGTTTAGGAGCGTGCCGTCCACGTCCCACAAAATTACTTTAAACATATATTACCTCTTCATTTGCCTTTTTACTATATATAATTAAATATAATACCATAATTTATGTAAAAAGTCAACAATAAATTACAATTTAACCCTTTGAAAAAAGGTTATAGAAAAGCCGTAATCGGAAAATGACCGATTACGGCTTGAAATTGTTATGAATTATTTGAATTCGTCTGCGGTTATCCAGCGATAGCCGAAGTCGGTAAGGGTTTTTCCCAAGAGATATACCCTTTCTGCAATATCGGGTATGTAAGCAAAATAGTCGGGATAGAAATACTGCTCGTGTAAGCAGGTGCCGATAAACTCGCGGTTGCTTTCATTGAATTCTGTAAGGCGTTCTAAAATTTTATTTTGGTCGCAGAGGTTGAGGCAAGGGCCACCGCCCATCTTTTTATAGCCTATGCCCGTTTCCTTGTCGAAAACAGAAATGTTCTTGCCTGTAATCGCCTGATCCTCTTCTTCCGAAATATGATTATAAGAGCATATGGAAACTGCGATATTTTTAGCCGATCCCTGTCTTGTGAAGAGCATAGTTTCGGGCTGACGATTGTTTAAAAGACGAGCTCCGTGTCCGTAGGGAAGCGTACCTTCGCGTCCTTCAAAAGCCGTTCTTTCGCCATAAGTAGGCGTCATAAATTTGACACCGCAATCGGCGAGTGCGTGACAGCCTGCGCGGCTTACGGGTAGCCAATGGGGGCAGAGTGCCTCGGAAAGCGATTTTCTTCCTGCGAAGCGAATAATCTCATTTACTACCGCCATATAGTTGTTCTTTACGTCGTCATAGGTAGCGTTTACGTAGGGATAGTCGGGGAATTCCTGCTTCGCGTGGAAAGCCAGCTTCAGCCAGTCTGAATTCTCTTCAAATTCCTTTTTGTATATATCGGGCATTTCACGCAAGGTAAATTCGTCGTCGCCGTAGAAAAAGTCGGTTCTGAAAAACAGGTTGAGCTGTGCGGTCATACCCGTATCGTCGTGGGCGCGCTTAAGCATCTTCATAAACGCGTTGTCAAACATTGATTTCGGTCTTTGTCTTGCGAGATCTCTCATTACCCATATAGTGTCGTCAATAAAAAAATACGCCAGCTTTTCCATAGATACTACCTCTTTTTCAGATAATTTATGTTCGGAAACTCAATTTCGCATACAGTATACTATATATTTTTCCGTTTTGCAATAGAAAACGGTGAAAAAAATGCTTTTTTACGCTTAAAAACGGGCTTTTTATGCTTTTGATTTTTGCTTTTTTGGCGCTTAAAAAAGTCAGCTTAAAATTCGTCCGAAAAAGAAAAAGGGCTTTCGGTCGCCCGAAAGCCCAAGCACTGAATTAACCGCAGCAGCAGCAAAAGAGTACGATGAGCGCTATGATAATGATCCAGGTGCAGTTATCATCAAAAAGATGGCAAAGGCAGTTGTTATTCATAATGTAATCCTCCATGTTTTTGCGGGCTTTTGCCCTACGCTATCATACTATGCGAAAGAAAACAAAGTGTTCGCGTTTTTCTTTTCTTTATTTGCCCACAAAATCCGAGATGACGAATGAAGGGATCTTGCCGTTTAAAAATGCGTTGTAGAAGGAGTAATCCGATTCAGTATCAAATTTTTCCTCGCCCTTGTTTTCCATTTCGTATTTTGAAAGGTATATCCGCACCTCATATTCACTCGAATAATTCGGGTGTAGCGCAGGTGAGTTTCTGAAATAGTCGTATGAAACGCAAGCATCGAGAATTTCCTCTGCCATTTCGCCCGTATAGTCAACGTATTTTTCGCTTCCATATTCGTATACGCGCACGCCCTGACAAAGCGCCTTTATCTCTGCCTTTCCCTTTTGGTAAAGCTGGCTTATATTGTTGACACTCTGCCCACTGTAACAGAGATTTAAAATATTCTCGTCGGTAGAGTATACGTAGAGTGTAATACCACTTCTTAAATATACCGAGCAGATATACTGCCCTTCGTAGCGATGGGGATTCTTTATATCCTTAAGGTAAGCATAGATAAACTCGTTCTGGTCTACCCTCATTTCCTTTTCCGAAGCGCCGTAATGAGAAAGTCCGTCAATGTAAAGATATAAGCTTCCGCTATCGTCGGAAATAAGCTCGGAAACGAGCTTTTCGTGGCTTTCAAGATACTCATCGTCGGTCAACAAGGTAAAGAAAAGTTTACTATACTTATCGTCTGCATATATCGGAATTTTTCTTGCGCAGGGGATAGAAAACGGCTTTTTAAAGGTCACGTCTACGTACCCTGAGAAGTAGTCGAGGTTTTCGACTTCAGAAATCATATCCTTCGACTGCTCTGTGACAAAGGAAACAGTATCCTTGTCGTAAAATTCATAGACTTTACCGCGTATTTCCACCTCGACGGATTTCACCTTGTCGCTATCGGGGATATTCTTGCCCGTATTGAGAAAGGTCAGGGAAAAGGCGAAAACGAATAAGACGATAAAGATGAGCAAGCCCTTGAAGTTGAAGAACATCTTTCTCTGCGACCTGTATAAAAACAGATTGAAGAAGATGAATACGAGAAACGCGCCACAAATAAAGCCGAAATAGAGCCAGAAGGTTATCTGACCGCCTATTAAGTAGAAAATATAACCTGCGTAAAAGCTGGCGGGGAAGAGAACGAGATATTTAAGTGTCTCGCCCAAAACGGGGTTTATGATAGGCGTACCCGCAAGCTCGGTCCTTCTTTTCTTATATATGAAATATGAAAGAACGAAAATCGCAATCGAAACCAAAACGGTTATAATGCCCTCAAACACAGTATATCGGTTACCGTCCACCGCTAAAAAGAAGAAGCGAAATGCGATAGATAGTTTAGTCGCCACCGTTTCGTTTATAAAATATTCCACGTTTATAAATTCGCTGTGGAAGGTGAGAAACTGTACAGCACTCAAATATAAAACGAGAGGTAAAAACGCGAAGCAGATAAGCAAAAGGAATATAGACGACGTCTGTCCCGCAAGCGCACAAGCTAAAACGGTAAGCGAAAGCGCGATTATAAAGAAAACGCACGAAATAAGTATCGCGTAGATAAATTCGCTTATGATTTCACCGTACGTCACGCCCCTTGCCCAAAAGACTAAAAGCGAAATAAGGGTGTTAGATACAAACGCGATAAGAAAGCTTGAAATACAGACCGCAACGTGAGTGAAAAGATGAGTTTTTCTCTTTACGGGGAAGCTGTGATAGAGATACGCCTTCTTTCTTTCGGTTATGAAATTCATAAACAGAATTCCCGAAAAAATGGCGAATGCCACGGCAAGCGCGCCCCATAGATAGACAAGTCCGTTTGAAATCGTCTCGGAAATTTCCTGTATTCTTCTTATTTCCGTCCAGCTCTCTATGTCAAACGTGTTGTTTATTTTAATAAGCAGAGCCACAGGCATTGAAAGGAAGAGAATGATAAAATATATAAAGCTTTGCGACCAGTTTCTCTTTAAAAGAAACAGATAATATTTAGGTGCATAAAGCTCAGATATCGAGTTTCGAGAAGTCATATCCCTTTTCCTCCATTTCACTTATAAATATTTCCTCTAAGGTGAGAGGTATCAGCTCGTAGAATTCGGGCGAAAGCGCCTCTATTTTTGCTTTTATTTCTTCCGTACTGCCACGGCAAACGAATGAAATCATACTACCGCGTCTGCGATAGCCCGATATTTTAAGCTCGGAAAGTGCTTCGGGTGAAAATTCGGGTGAAAATACCGCCTGCACCGTATGAATATTTTCCTTCATCGTGTCTATGTCGCTGACAAATACAATTTTGCTCTTGTGTAATAGCGCTATATGGTCGCATATATCCTCAAGCTCGCGCAGATTGTGAGACGCTATTACAGTAGTCATCCTTCTCTCTGCGGATTCCTCTGCTATAATGCGCTTGACAAGTGCTCTCATAACGGGGTCAAGACCGTCGAAGGTCTCGTCGCACAAGAGGTAGTCAGGCTTGCAGGAGAGGGCTAAAAGAAACGCCGATTGCTTCTGCATTCCCTTTGAAAAGGTGTTAAGCCTGCGCGCAGGGTTTAAAGCGAAAAGATTGCAGAGCTTGTTGAATCTGCCTTCATCAAAGCTTTCATATATACTGCGGTAGAGGTTTTTCATATCGGAAAGCGTGGCGTGAGGGTAGAAATACTGTTCGTCGGAAAGGTAGAGCACGCGCTTTTTTACGTCTTGGTTTTCATATACGTTTTCACCGTTGTAAAGCACTTCACCGCCGTCTGCCTTGAAAACACCGCTCATAATTCTTAAAAGCGTGCTTTTTCCGCTTCCGTTACTACCTACAAGACCGAAAATAGAGCCTTCTTCTATCTCGGCAGAAATCGAGTCAAGCGAAAGAAATTTATCGTAATACTTACTTATTTCCAATATTTTAATCATTACTCACACCCCCATATTTCATTTATAAGAGCGAGGATTTCGCCCTTGTTTACACCGTTTTTCTCTATGGTCTCAAGCTCGCTTTTAAGACGGGCAAGCATTTCTTCTCGGTTCTTTTTTCGCAAAGCGTCTATTTCGCCCGAAACGAAGCTTCCTCGCGCCGAAAGAGAATAGATTATCCCCCTCTTTTCGAGCTCGGCATATGCCTTTTGTATAGTGTTCGGATTTATTCCGAGCTCACCCGCCAGACTTCGTACCGAGGGTAATTGCTCGTCGGGCTTTAATATTCCGCGAAGAACTAAATTTTCGACCGACGCGACTATCTGCTCGAAAATCGGTGTTCTGCTTCGCAAATCAACGTGAATTAAACTCATTTTCCACCTCGCTGTATTAACTGTACTATTCCTTGTAATACAGTGTAACATAAAAAAATTTTCCTGTCAAGTACTTTTTTTATATTCGCAAAAAAATATTATTATGAGCGTAAACATATTTCTTTCGGCTTTTTCATACTATTGAATAAAAAAACAATCGGGGGAAAAGAAAATGTTTATATGTTCAGTAAGAGCAAGCACCTTGAAGTTTTTTGGTGCGGTGGCGCTTTCACTTATAGTGCTTATCACTCTGTTTGCATTAGTTGAGCCGACGAGTATTCCCGTCGGCGCGGAAAACTATACCGAGGTCGCAAACTATTCGGGAATAAAGACCGAGGACGACAGAGTAGAGTTTCTTTCGCGATACGGCTGGCAGGTTTCGGGCGCGCCTATATCCGAAAAGACGTTTACTATACCGCAGGATCTTGATCGCGTTTTGCTCGGCTATAATGAAATACAAAAGGCACAGGGGCTCGATATATCCAAATATAAAAAGAAAAAAGTGACGAGATACACCTACGAGATAACGAACTACGAGGGCTATGAGGGGAAGGTATACGCGAATATTATCGTATATAAAAACAAGGTAGTGTGCGCCGACGTCTGCTCTGCAGACCCTACGGGCTTCGTGCACGGCTTGAAGAAATAAAAAGAAAAACCGCTACCCAAGGCGCTTTGAGAATTCACTCGGTCTGAGGGTTGCGGTTTCGCTTTAAGTGGCAGTTATTTTCATATGACGAAAAATTCAAAAATAGCAAAATTCATTTCAAACGGCTTGACTCTCACCTTTTCCGCTATCATAATGCGGACGGTGGGGGTGTCATTTAGCGCGTATATAACGAAAATGGTAGGCGCAGAGGGAATAGGTCTTTATACCCTCACTATGAGCGTCTACGGCTTTGCCGTGACTCTTGCGACGTCGGGTGTAAACCTCGCGTCTACCCGTCTTATAGCCGAGGCGTTGGGACGGGGAGAGGGGAAAACGGCAAGACGCTCGCTTATTTTCTGCCTTTTGTACGCCTTTATTTTTGGCGCTCTTTCCTCACTTTCTCTCTTTTTTGGCGCAGATTTCATAGGAAGGTCACTTTTGTCTGATATAAGGACGATACCGTCTTTGCGTCTGCTTTCGCTTTCTATGATACCCATTTCGCTTTCCTCGGCCTTGAACGGATATTTTGTAGGGGTGCGCAGAGTGTCGAAAAATGCGGCTTGTCAGCTTTTTGAGCAGGCGGTGAAAATTCTTTTGACCGCGTATGCCTTGAGCCTTTTTTTGCCGAAGGGAATAGTATATTCCTGCATGGCACTTGTCGGCGGTGGCGCTATTGCCGAGTTTCTTTCCTTCTTCTTTCTGTTTTCTGAATACGTTTTCGATAAATATAAGCACAAAAGCGATTTTAAAGGCAAGGAAAATGAGAGTGTAAAAGGGAAAGCTCTTGCAAGGGCTATGCTTTTGATTTCCTTTCCCGTCGCGCTTTCGACCTACGTGCGCTCGGCACTGGTGACGGTCGAAAATATCCTTATTCCAAGGACGCTTTTATCATTTGGACAGTCGAAGGGCGAGGCGCTTGCCTCATACGGAAGACTTCACAGTATGGCTATCCCCATAGTCCTTTATCCTATGGCGGCGCTTTCCTCATTTGCAGGACTTCTTATCCCCGAATTTGCAGAAAAAAAGGACCTCGGCGACCAAAAGAGCCTTTCACTTATGGCGGAAAATGCCCTTCATTATACTCTCATATTTGCCTTTGGGTGCTCGGGAATACTCGCGACCTTCGCCCGTCCTCTCGGTGAATTGATATATAATTCTAGCGAGGCAGGACTCTATATAAGTCTGCTCGCGCCCGTCGTTCCCATTATGTATCTCGACCACGTCACCGACGCGATACTGAAGGGAATAGGCAGACAGGTCTATTCTATGGTAGTGAATATTTCAGACTCTATACTCAGTATAATGCTCGTTTTGCTCATTCTGCCGAAAACTGGTGCCGTCGGCTACGTTTTAGTAATAGCGATAGCCGAAATATTCAATTTTTCCTTGAGTTTGACGGGAATGACAAATGCGATATCAGTGAAATTTGACGTGATTTCTTCGCTTTTACTTCCTATATCAAGCGCCTTTTTTTCGTCTTTTTTGTCGAGAATAGCCCCCTTTGGTGAGGGCGCTGCTGCACTGATTTTCAAAATCCTCACCTTCTCTGCGTTGTATATACTGATAACTATTGTTTACGAAAGGCTTTTACCTAAAAAGGAAGAATCCTTTGGCAAAATGCACATATAAACGGGAGTAATTTTTACTCGTTAGATATTGACATTTTATAAAAAAAGGTATATAATACTCTTGATAATCTCGTTGGAGAAATTTGAGTTGATGAGGTTTGATTTGTAAATGTCATATTTGTCGGAAAAGGCTGTCATAGCCTTTAATTTCCAAATTTTTCCATACCGAAAGGGATAGATGATTATCTATCCCTTCTCTTTTTTAATAAGTTAACTTTTTAACAATATTTATAGAGGTGAAGAAATGGCTTACACGTTCAAAGGCGGCGTCCACGTAGAGGAGCATAAGAACACCGCGAAAAAGCAGGCCGAGCAGTTGCCCGTACCGAAAACTGTGTCTATCCCGCTTTTACAGCATATCGGCGCGCCCTGTAAGTGTCTTGTCAAGGCAGGAGATAAGGTCTTGAAGGGACAGGTTATAGCAAACGTAGAAAGTGGACTCGGCTGTCCTGTGCACAGTAGCGTCTCGGGTACTGTAAAGGAAATAGTATTCAAGAGAAACGCAATGGGTGTGAACATCGAGCACGTTATTATCGAAAGCGACGAATTTGATACCTACGCGCCCGAAATAACCTATACCGACAGAGTGCTTGAGGAGACGACGGCAGAAGAGATAATCGACATAGTACATAAAGCAGGTATATCGGGTATGGGAGGCGCTACCTTCCCGACCTATGCAAAAATTTTGTCGGCACTCGGCAAGGTAGATATGATGATAATAAACGCGGCAGAATGCGAGCCGTTTATTACAGCGAATAACAGACTTCTTATCGAGCATCCCGAGGCGGTTATAAAGGGAACGAGAGTTCTTTTGAAGGCGTTTGACCTTCCGCGTGCAATTATCGCGATAGAGGACAATAAGCCGACGGCTATACAAATTATGGAGGCGCTTACCGCCGAGTGCGAGGATATAGACGTAAAGGTGGTAAAGACCAAGTACCCACAGGGCGATGAAAGACAGCTTATTTTCGCCTTGACGGGAAGAGAGCTTCCGCAGGGAAAGCTTCCTGCAGATATCGGCTGCGTAGTATTCAATGCCGAGACCGCTTCCTCGGTCTTCCGCGCGTTTAACAGTAATATGCCTCTTATCGAAAGAATAGTGACGGTAGACGGCGACTGTATAAAAGAGCCTAAAAATATAATGGCGCCGATAGGTACTTCCTATCGCGAGCTTATCGAATTCTGTGGCGGTCTTGTAAAGACACCTAAGACCATTATAAACGGCGGTCCTATGATGGGCTTTGCACAGTGGGATATAGACGCGCCTGTAACCAAGGGAACGTCAGCCGTGCTCATTCTTTCCGAGGATATAAACAAGAGCTACGAGCAGCCCCACGAATGTATCCACTGCGGTCGATGTGTAAACGGCTGTCCTATGCACCTTATGCCGAACTACATTTCCGCATTTTCGCGTAAGGGTATGTATGACGAGGCAGGGGAATTCGGCGCGCTTTCCTGCGTTGAATGTGGCTCTTGCTCATACGTCTGCCCCTCTCACGTGCCGATAGTACAGTATATAAGAGTTGCGAAAACCGCACTCAATCTTAAAAATAAGAGAAAGTGAGGATAGAAATGGCTATTCAGACAGAAGAAAAAATTGAACAAGTCGATATAGCGGTAGAAAAAGAGAACTTCTATCCCGACAAATTCACGGTATCCACGTCACCTCATATAAAGCATAAGGATACCTCAAGACGTCTTATGATAGACGTTATAATAGCGCTCTTACCCGCGCTTATATTCGGCATTGCTTATACCTTCAAGCATAGTACCTCTCTCGGTATAAACGCTATCGCCCTCACAGTTTTTGCTGTGGTATCGTGTATGTTCTTCGAGTGGGGCTTCCAGAAGATAAATCATCGCCCCATAACCATACTCGACTTTTCCGCGGCGCTGACAGGTCTGCTTCTCGCTATGAACGTGCCTGCCACACTTCCCGTGTGGATGATAGTTTTGGCTTCATTCTTCGCTATCGTAGTAGTAAAACAGCTTTTTGGCGGTATCGGTAAGAATATAGTGAATCCCGCGCTTGCCGCGAGAGTAATGCTCTTTATGTCGTTTTCCGAGCATATGAGTGGAAAGGCTTATTCGCTCGACCTCGTTTCCTCGGCTACCCCTCTCGTTTCACTTAAAACGGGAGACGTTTCCGACATAAGCTTGCTTGATTTGTTTATAGGTAAGGTGGAAGGCTCTCTCGGTGAGACCTGTGCTCTGCTTCTTCTTTTAGGCGCTATCTACCTTCTTGTACGTAAGGTCATCACTTGGCATATCCCTGTTGCTTACCTTGCGACAGTTGCTCTTCTTGCTTTTATCTTCCCGATAGGCGGTGCAGACAGAGTGACCTTTATGCTCGCAGAATTGCTTTCGGGCGGTCTTATACTCGGTGCTTGCTTTATGGCGACCGACTACGTCACCTCACCTGTCACCAAGCGAGGCAGAATAATTTACGGTGTCGTCGCAGGCTTGATTACGGTATTTATCCGTTTCTTCTGCGGAAACCCCGAGGGCGTTTCGTTTGCTATCATGATTTCCAACCTTTTGGTATGGTATCTCGATAAATATACCCGTCCCAAGAAGTTCGGAGGTGTAAAGAAGTCATGAAAAAGAATATTCTTTATTACGTGAAAATAGGCGCTTCGCTTCTTATCATCTGCGCTTTTATGGCAGGTCTCGTTTCCGGTGTCCATACGCTTACAAAGGAAAAAATCGATAACTATAATGCAGAAAAGCGCGCGGTCGCTTTCCGCGAGTTCTTTCCCGAGACTGTATCGAGCGCTTTGTCCGAGATTACCTCGGAAGAGGTAAACGCTGTGTACGAGCTCTATGACGTCGATGGCGAGCTTATAGGATATAGCGTGGATGCGTCGGCATCGGGCTATGCAGGGCTTGTAAACGTTATGGTCGGCATAACGAAGGACGGAGAAATAAAGGGAATTAAGGTAATTTCGCATACTGAAACGAAGGGCTTGACCTCGGAAGAAACCGCAAACGGCTTCTTTTCCCAGTTTAGAGGTAAAAAGGGAAGTGTGACGCTTGGTACGGACGTCGAGGCTATGAGTGGCGCGACGATAAGCTCCAAGGCGGTTACAAAAGCGGTACAAAAGGCGCTTTCCTTGAATATCGGAGAGGGGGAATAAAAAATGAAAAAGAATAATTTTTATCTCTCTCATTTAAAAGAGGGTATACTTGATAAAAACCCCGTGCTCGTTCAGCTTATAGGAATGTGTCCTACGCTCGCTACCACAGATACCGTAACAAAGGCGTTCGGTATGGGACTTGCAGCGGCGGCAGTTCTCGCATTTTCCAATCTGTTTATCTCGCTTTTGAGAAAATTCATTCCCAAGCAGGTAAGAATAGCCTCGTACATAGTTATAATTTCGGGCTTCGTTACCGCGGTTGAAATGCTGATGAACGCATATCTGCCCGCCCTTTACGAATCTCTCGGAATCTTCATTCCTTTGATAGTCGTAAACTGTATAATTCTTGCAAGAGCAGAGGCATTTGCTTCAAAGAATTCACCCTTGCCGTCGCTTTGGGACGGAATTTGTATGGGTCTCGGATTTACGTTTGCATTGGTGCTTTTGGCTACCTTCCGCGAGATTTTGGGCTGTGGAAGCTTCTGTGGAATCAGCCTCTTCGGTGATTCCTACACCCCTATTTCGATAATCGTTTCCGCCCCTGGCGCATTCATTATGCTTGGTACGCTCATAGCTGCCGTTAATAAGGTAATGTCCAAGGCGACAAAATCGAAAAAATCAAAAGAAGCAAAAGAAGAAAAGAATAAGGAAGAGGAGGTAGCTATAAATGTCTGAAATATTTGTTATGATGCTCACCGCCGTCCTTATAGAGAACTTCATATTCTATAAGTTTATGGGCTGTTGCCCCTTCCTCGGTGTTTCTGATAAGCCCTCTACCGCGCTCGGTATGGGATGTGCCGTCATCTTCGTAATGACGCTTTCCTCTGCGGTTACATACGCGGTATACGAGTATATTTTAAAGCCGTTTGATCTCACCTATTTGAAAACCGTCGCGTTTATTCTCGTAATTGCGGCCCTCGTTCAGTTTATAGAAATGTTCTTGCAGAGATTCGTGCCTGCTCTTTACGGCGCACTCGGAATTTTCTTGCCCCTCATTACTACGAACTGTGCGGTGCTTGGCGCTGCATTACAGAATATCGATAACGGCTATAACTTCGTTGAATCGGTTATATTCGGCTTTTCTGCCGCGCTCGGATTTACGCTCGCTATCGTAATATTCGCAGGAGTTCGACAGAGAATGATTTTCGCCCGTCCGCCAAAGGCCTTCCGCGGATTTCCTATCACCCTCGTTGCCGCAGGCCTCGTTGCTATGGCGTTTGCAGGATTTTCGGGCTTTAGCCTTTGAGTAAAGGAGAATGATAATATGGATATTTTAATTTCAGTATTATGGTTTGCCTTGCTCGGTCTTGTGTTCGGCTTGATACTCGCTATTGCCTCAAAGGTTTTGGCAATCAAGAAGGATGAGAGAATAGAGAAGCTTGAAGAATGTCTTCCCGGCGCGAATTGTGGCGGCTGTGGATACGCGGGCTGCTCGGGCTACGCTCAGGCGGTAGCGAAGGGAGAAGCCAAAATCGGTGCTTGTACTGCAGGCGGTAATGCCGTCGCGCAGAGTATGGCGAAGGTTATGGGTGTCGAGGCAGATGCGGTGACGGAGATGCGCGCGCAGGTTATGTGCTGCGGTACTCACGACAATGCCGAAAGAAAGTATATATATGACGGTCCGCCCGACTGTGTTGCGGCAAATAAGCTCGGTGGGGGAGATAAGAAATGTCCCTACGGCTGTCTCGGACTTGGCTCATGTGCAAACGTTTGTAAGTTCGGTGCTATAAGCGTCGAAAACGGTGTCGCGACTATTGACAGAGACCTCTGCACAGGCTGTGGCGAATGTACGAAAATATGCCCCAAGCACATAATTCAGCTTATCCCCGTGGATAAGACCTATCGCGTCGAATGTATGTCCGAGGATAAGGGTGCTATCACCCGTTCCTACTGTCAGGTAGGTTGTATCGGCTGTCGCATTTGTGAAAAGAACTGTGAAAGCGGCGCTATCACAGTCGTAGGCTCAAAGGCAATTATCGACTACGATAAGTGTACGAACTGTGGAGTTTGTGCTACAAAATGCCCGAGAAAAATAATTCGCAGAATGGATAACGCGAACAATAAGGTTTTTGTTCTTAACTGATTAAAAATCAAAACGGCAACTTATAAAAGTTGCCGTTTTTCATTTAAGTGCCTTTCTTTTTCATGTTTTCCCTATATTCCTTTGGAGTCACGCCCATATACTTTTTAAACACCTTTGAAAAGTATTGAGAGTCCATGATTCCACAGTGCAGAGCCACAGTCTGTATCTGCAGATGTGAGGTTTCGAGCAGATGCGACGCGTATTTTACGCGCCTTTTTGCTATATAATCCGTCAAGTTTTCTTTACATTCCTTTTTAAATATGGTAGAAAGATAACCCGAGCTCACCTTCATAGCCGAGGAAACAGACGATAAGGTAAGAGTAGAGGACAGATTTGAGTTCACGTAGATAATAGTCTTTTGCACTATCGGAGAATAGTCCTTCATAGAGTGCTTTCGCACGAGCCGACAGTAGTCGGAGAACATTTTTCGCATAAGCTCAGTACCGCTTCTTACACCGTCTAACTGTTCTATTTTTTGCGCGAAGTCGGAGGAGATTCTGTCGAGATATACGGGGTGCACACCGCCCGCCTCCGCCGCCTTTCGCAGAAGCGTATTCATTATAATGCCGTAGTTTTTGAAGTTGCGGATATTGTCGGAAAGTCTCTTTTCAAACGAGGCGGTAGTGAAGTTGGAAAGGAAAAGAGCTTCCTTGTGGAGCTGTCCCTCGGTCACCGCGCGCATAAGCTCGTTTTCAAATTCGTACCTTTTTTCCATAAGTGAAATGTTTAAAAGAGCTTCGCTTTCGTTTTCGTTTTTTTCGATATTGACAAGCTGTGTCAAGGGCAGAAACAGTTCCTTTTCAAAATCTAAAATGTTGTATTTTGCGCCTCGCCATATCTTGTCGGCGAAGCTCTCGAAGAGTGCGAAAAGCGAGCTGTTTTCGGATATAACGGGCAAGCCCGAAAAATATTCGAAAACGTATTTGTGCAGGTTTGGGGAAATGCCGTTTTCTTCCTCGATTTCCATTACCTCTTCGGCAGATAGCCCTTTTTTAAGATAAGGGCCTATAAAGAGCATAGAAGAGTTGGCTTCGGGTAAAATCAGAAATATATAGCTGATTCCCGCGAAAACCGATACCTTGTATATAGTGTTTCCTTCTATTTCGGAAAAACGCTCGGAGATCGTCGAGGATACGATGTCATTTCGCCCGATAGAAACAAAAAAGTCTTTATCCAATACCTTTTCAAGCGAATCGGCGTCCGATAGCACCGCAGTTTTTATGTGTAATTTTTTTAGTACCCCTATAAGTAGCTCAAGCTCTCTGTCGTAGAACAAAATATCCACCTCGCAAGTTTTTGTTACTTTTGAACAAATTTGTTAGTTATATTTTTATTATAGCACAGTTCTTTGTGAAAAACAACATATTTTTTTAGTATAACATTAAAATTTTACAATAACAGTTAAAAATTTTACTCACGCTTTTTGCCAAAATATTTTATACTGTATATGTGCAAAAAAATTATAAAAAAGGCGAGGTGCTTTCAGTGAAAAGCCTTCGCAAGATTTCTAAAAAAGAAAGAGGAAAAATTATGAAAAAACAAGTGAAACTTGATGCAAACGGCAAGCGCCCGTTCAGCATTCGCGACAGCGTTGCATATGCCGCAGGCGACCTTGGCTGTAACATGAGCTTCGCGCTCAAGGGAACTATTATGCCCTTGTTCTGGACTCAGGTTATGGGACTTAGCGCGTGGTATTCTTTGCTTATCGTAATCCTTCAGGTATGGGACGCTATAAACGACCCCCTTATCGGCTCTATCGTAGACGCTGATAAGCATAAGTATAAGAGAAACAAATTCCTTCAGTACATTTTCGTAGGCTCTATCGGCCTTAACGACGGAGGAGCTCTCTGCTTCTTGCCCTTCCCTCAGGCACCCGAATGGGCGAAGATAATCATCTTTATGGCTGGATACGTTATTTGGGATGCATTCTACACAGTAGCAAACGTTCCTTACGGCTCGCTTCTTTCCTTGATATCGAAGGATCCCGCAGACCGCGCTTCGCTCTCTGCTTGGAGATCTATCGGTTCTATGATAGGAAACATGGTTCCTATGGTTATCCTTCCTTTCCTTATTTACAACGAGGATAAGTCCTTGAACGGTCCTATGGTATTCGTTGCGGCACTCGTAATGGGAGGACTCGGATTCATTTGCTTCCAGTTTATGATTAAGAATACAGAGATCAGAGTTGATACCGAGACCAAGGTAAACGAGGATCAGCCTAAGTTCAACGTATTCAAGGCTATGGGCAACTTTATGAAAAACCGTCCCGCAGTAGGCGCGACACTCGCCGCTATGGGTATGTTTATCGGTATGCAGGGCGCGAACCTCGCTGTATCGGTTACCTTCCAGATATACTTTAAGAACCCCGAGATTTCCGGTCTCGTGTCTATGTTTGCGATGATTCCGATCGTAGTATTCACACCTCTTGCTCGTAAGATGGTTACCAAGTACGGTAAGAAGGAGCTTTCCTTGTTAGGTTCTCTTTGCTACGTTATCGGTGCGGCAGTTCTCTTCCTTGCGCCTCTTGGCATCATCCCCGTAGCTGAAAACAGTACGGGTCTTGACCTTGTAATGTATATCGTTGCACAGCTCATTATGTCGCTTGGCTTGGGTATCTACTCTACCGTTTCTTGGGCTATGATGGGTGACGCTATCGACTACAATGAGTGGAAGACCGGTAACCGCGAGGAAGGTGTAGTTTACTCGCTTCACTCCTTCTTCCGTAAGCTCGCACAGGGTGTTGGTCCTGCAGTTGCATTGGTAATAATGCAGGGTATGGGTTATGTAAATAATGCAAACCTTGATGCAGCAGGCAATTACACCAACATTCCCGATGCTGCAGGTAAATTTAATGCAATCAACGTTGAGTGGCTTGGTTGGAACTTTGCTCTCGAGCTTCGTAGTCTCGTAGCTATCTTGTTCCTCATTGCAGGTGTAATGCTCTTCATAGGTCTTGGTCTTGTATATAACCTCGATAAGAAGACTCTCGCAAAGATGAACGCTGACCTCGGACGTGACGTAGAGGCAGACGACATTCTCACCTATACTACGGCAGAGGATAACGACAATCTCGCATAATCAATGCATTACGGCGTCCGACCTAAAACGTCGGACGCTGTTTTAGAATAAGGCACTTTAATTTTTTAAGGAGAAAAAAATGAGAAATATAGTAAATCTCAATAAGGATTGGTTGTTCGTCAAGGACACCACCGATATAAGTCTTCGCGAGGGCGAGGCGATAAGCCTCCCGCATTCTTGGAACGCGATAGACGGACAGGACGGCGGAAACGACTATTT
>JAZOOB010000074.1:0-11803 GCA_045654845.1 Eubacteriales bacterium
CGGTAGATGGGCAGAGACCCACATCAAGTCGAGAGTAGGCGCTATGCTCGCTACCTTCGTTTTGGGCGTGCTTATCTTCATCGACGACTACTTTAACTGTCTGACAGTAGGTAGCGTTATGCTTCCTGTAACCGACAGACACAAGGTTTCCCGTGCGAAGCTCGCTTACCTTATCGACGCGACGGCAGCACCTATCTGTATGATTGCCCCCGTTTCTTCTTGGGCTGCGGCAGTTTCCAAGTTCGCAGAGGGTACGGGATATTCGGGCATCGAGCTTTTCGTACGCGCTATTCCCTATAACTTCTATTCGCTTCTCACCTTCGTGTTTATTATTGCGCTTGTTCTTATGAAGTTCGATTACGGACCTATGCGCTTGCACGAGATGAACGCGATGGTAAACGGCGATCTCTATACGACGGGCGAGCGTGTTGACGAGGCGGTAGAAAAGGCAGAATATAACGAAAAGGGCAGAGTTATCGACCTTATCCTTCCCGTTATCGTTTTGGTTATAATCTGCGTGCTCGGTCTTCTCTACGTCGGTGGCTTCTTCGGTGTTGACGCTTGGGGCGATACGGCAAACAAGGGTAACTTTATCGGTGCATTCGGTAATACCGACGCGACAATAGGTTTGCCTTGGGGCGCGATAATCGCACTCGTTATTACTATTATCTATCTCATTGCGAGAAAGATTGTGACCTTCTCTGACGCTATGAAGGCTATTCCTCAGGGCTTTATCGCAATGGTGCCCGCAATTCTTATTCTTACCTTTGCGACCGCTCTTAAGAACACCACAGGCCTTCTCGGCTCTGATGCCTTTGTTGAGAACCTGCTCGCATCTGCAGGCGCGCTCAAGGGCTTCTTGCCTGCGGTTATCTTCCTCGTTGCTTGCGTACTCGCTTTTGCGACGGGCACGTCTTGGGGAACCTTTGGTATCCTTATCCCGATAGTGACCTCTATCTTCGCAGCAGACGATATATACCTCATTATCGGTATGTCCGCTTGCCTTGCAGGCGCTGTTTGCGGTGACCACTGCTCGCCCATTTCCGATACGACCATTATGTCCTCGGCAGGCGCACAGTGTAACCACTTAAACCACGTTTCCACTCAGATTCCTTACGCTGTAACCGTTGCGGCACTTTCCTTTGTAATGTATCTCGTAGCAGCATTTATTACAAACGCGATAGTTCTTCTCGTAATCGGCGCGGTAATCACCGTGGCTACCCTCTTCGTTATCAAGAAGATAGTAGAGAAGAAGGAAAATGCTTAAATTTTCTAAAAGATAATATTAAAGCCCGACTTAAAAGGTCGGGCTTTTTTACACAAAATAAAAAAGGACTGCGAGAGCAGTCCTTTCGATAGGCTTTCGAGGGCGCAACCGAAACACCCTTGACAAAATTTATTTTCTCAGCTTCTCGATAAGAAGAAGCACACAGCCGAGCATTACGGAAAGAGGAATTCCCGCGGCGTAGGTGATAACGTTTCTTTCAATTCCACCGACCACACCGAGTGTGAGAAGGAAAGCGGAAATAAAGCAAACGAGAGATGCTATATTGCAGAAAGCGACACTTGATATGGCGCGAACGATAAGCGCAACAAATTCGGCAAAATAATCGCGATAGCCGGCATCAGAATTTTCTATGGTGCTCAAGTATTTATTACTTCTATCCATTTTCTATCTCCTTCACCCGCAAATTCGGGCTTGTTTTCCATTTCTGGACAAATTATAGCACTGATTTTCCATTTTGTCAATACTTTTTTATCATTTTTTATAATTTTTTTCAAAAAAATATCCAAAAAGGGTTTACAAAACGATTTTTTTGTGTTAGAATAGGCTTGTAAGAAAATGCTTATTTTAGAAAAAATACCGAGCTTTTATATATAAAGGAGAGAAAAATGAATTTTTCTGAACAGGTAAAAAAGGTAAAGAGCGAAAAGGGAATAACAAACGAAAAGCTTAGCGAAAAGACGGGAATACCCTTCTCGACACTTAATAAAATTCTTTCAAACGAGGCGGCAAATCCGAAGCTCGACGTTCTCGTTTCTATTGCAAAGGCACTCGAATGTCCTATCGGCTATCTTATCGACGGTGAGGGCGAGTTTGTAAATCAGTCGATGTCTGTCGACGAGGGCGAGCTTGTCAAGAATTACAGAAAATTGGATAAGCACGGAAAGGCTCTCGTTTCTCTCGTGGCAGAAAAGGAATTGGAGCGCGTGACCGAAAAGGCTGACGCTACCCCTGCAAGAATTCTTACTCTTAATGAAAATAAAACGGCGACCTTCTTAAAGCTTCCGCTTTTCGACCTTCCTGTGTCGGCAGGTCTTGGCTCATTCCTTGACGGAGACAGCGCAGAGGAGCTTGAGATAAAGGCGACGAAGATCTCTTCTCAGGCGGACTTCGCGCTTCGCGTGAGTGGAAACAGTATGGAGCCGAATTTCCACCACGGCGACATTTTGCTTGTAAAGCGAGACGAAGAGGTTGGTATAGGAGACTTTGGCGTATTTATAGGCGACGGAATGGGATATTTCAAGCGTTATATGGGAGATTGCCTGCGCTCATTAAACCCCGACTATAAGGATATTCCCCTTTCCTACTTTGGAAGAATTTCCTGCTACGGTAAGGTAATAGGTCAGCTCCCCAGATAAGTGGTGTCTTATGAACTCGGAAAATAAGGAAAATCAGTTTATTTCATATAAAAAGGTCGGACTCTGCCTTGTCGGTAGCTTTATTCTCGCCTTTGGGCTTTGTCACGTACATTCACAGTCGCTTGTCACCGAGGGCGGTGCGCTCGGGCTCGTATTGCTTTTTGAAAAGTGGTGGAACGTTTCACCTGCGCTTAGCGGATTTATTATGAATGCGGCGTGCTACGCTTTTGCTATAAAGACCTTCGGCAAGAAATTTCTCGTCTATTCGGCTGTCGCGTGCGGTGGATTTTCACTCTTCTATGCGATACTCGAATGCTTTAATCCGTTTTTCCCACACTTAAAGGAATATCCTCTGCTCGCCTCGATACTCGGCGCGCTTTTCGTAGGTGTAGGTGTCGGACTTTGTCTTTTGGCGGGTGGCGCACCCTCGGGCGACGACGGACTTGTTTTGAGCTTATCGAAAATTTTTAAAATCGACATAAGATGGGTATACCTCTTCTTCGATATAGTCGTGCTCGCCCTTTCGCTCACCTATATTCCCCTTGCACGAATTTTATATTCGCTTCTCACCGTTTTCCTTTCGGGACAGATCATAGGAATAATGCTAAAGATAGCGAAAAAACCTTAAAAAACATAAAAAATACTGTTGACAAAACGGTATATGTGTGATAAAATGATTTTATGTATTGAAACATATCAAATGCGATGAAGGAATTATTTGCTGCAAATAAGCGTTACAGAGAGTCGGCGGGTGGTGCGAGTCGATACGAAAGAGCAGACAAAGTCTCATTCTCGAGCAGAGCTTCTGAAGGATTTCTTGTAAGAGGCTACGGAGTGCCCCGTTATCATGGCGAAGGACTTGATTGAGTTCTATTGAGAGACCGTATTTATTACGGTAATCAGGGTGGTACCGCGAAGTATTTTCGTCCCTGAAGCTTTGTCGGCTTCAGGGCTTTTCTATTATAGAAGCGAAAACGAAGGCAAGGTCGGTCTGACGTGCGCTTCAAAAGAAACCCAAAAGCCACGAAAAAAAGAAATTTTCACGTGCGAAAGGAAAAACAAAATGAAAAAAATCATTATCTCTGATATGACGTTGCCCCGTCACGCATCTCTTTCTTTTAAGGAAAAAATTGAGATAGCGCGACTTCTCGACCATCTTAAAACAGACGTTATACATATGCCTAAAATAGAAAACGTGAAGACCGATACCCTTCTTATAAGAACGGTTTGCGCTTTTATTAAGAGCAGCACCGTATCGGTAGACGTAGGTGTGGACGAAGCAGGCGTTAATGCGGCACACGCCGCTATATCGGGCGCAAAAAAGGCTCGCCTTTCGGTATCTCTGCCCGTATCCCCCGTACAGATGGAATACACCTTCCACAAAAAGCCCGAGAAGATGCTCGAGCTTGCGAAAAAGCTCTTTGCACTTGCAAAGGAAAAGTGCGATGACGTAGAGTTTTTCGCAGAGGACGCGACAAGAGCAGATAAGGATTATTTGAGAAAGATAATTTCCGCCGCAATCGAGGCAGGCGTTAAGACCATAACTGTATGCGACGACGAGGGCGCTATGCTTCCCGACGAGTTTGCCGCATTCTTTACCGATTTGCAGAAGGAAATTCCCGAGCTTGCAAGCGTAAACGTAGGTATACTCTGCAAGAATTCAATAGGAATGGCGACAGCATCCGCTATTATGGGTATTCGCTCGGGTGCTTGTGAAATGAAGTGCGCAGTTAAGGCGACCGACATTCCCGACACCGATGCCTTTGCCGCTATACTTGACCAGTGTGGCGCGCGCTTCGGCATTTATTCCGACGTAAATTATAACGAGCTTCACCGTATAACCAAGCAGATAGAGTGGATATGCGGTTCTAAGACCGTTTCTTCGCCCAAAGAGAGTGTTGCGCTTTCTGACGATAGCGCATCCGTATTTGATATTCACGATGATATCGACACTATTTCCGCCGCTATACGTAAAATGGGCTACGACCTTTCCGAAGAGGACGACGTAAGAGTATACGAGGAATTCAAGCGAGTAGCAGAGAAGAAGCAGGTCACGACGAAGGACCTCGACGCTATAATCGCGAGTGTAGCTATGCAGGCATCCCCTGTATATAAGCTCGAAAGCTACGTAATAAATAACGGAAATATTATTCCTTCCTCGGCGCAGATAAAGCTGACGAAGGAAGGACAGGAAATATCGGGTATCGCTATGGGTGACGGTCCTATCGATGCCGCATTCCGCGCACTTGAGCAGATTATCGGCACTCACTTCGAGCTTGACGACTTCCAGATACAGTCGGTCACCGAAGGAAAAGAGGCTGTCGGAAACGCGCTCATTAAGCTGAGAAACGACGGAAAGCTCTATTCGGGCAACGGTATTTCCACCGACATTATAGGCGCGTCTATTCGCGCATATATAAATGCAGTAAACAAGATAGTGTATGAGGAGGCAGAAAGATGAAGCTTTCCTTTTCAACGAAGGGCTGGCATGGAAGGACCTTCGACGAATTTCTCGATATAGCGAAGGACCTTCGCTTTGCGGGAATAGAATTACATAACGTAAATAATAAGCTCTTTACAGATACGAACAGCGCTTTTGGCGACTATTCGGTTGCCAGCACACTTCGTAAGCTCTACGAAAAGAAGCTGAGCATTCCCTGTATAGACAGTATCTGCGACTTTGCAGATGAAAAAGAGAAGGACAGTGCAAAGTGTGAAATTCGCGAATGTATAAGAATAGCGAAAAATCTGCACATTCCCTATATCCGTCTTCACGCTAAAAAGGGAGAGGGTAGTGGCATTGAATATGCAGAGAAGTTCCTTTCCGAGCTTTTGCCTGTGGCGGAAGAGGCAGGCGTTACGCTTCTTTTGGAAACGAGCGGACTTTTTTCCGACAGTAAGGCTCTTCGCAGCACACTTGACAGCTTTGCCTGCGATGCACTCGCGGCTCTTTGGGACGTTTATTCTTCTCACTTTATAGGAAACGAAGCGCCCGAAGTGACGATAGAAAATCTCGGCGCATACGTAAAGCATATTCACATAAAGGACGCGAAATGCGAGGACGGAAAACTCGAATATTGCCTTATGGGCGAGGGCGAGCTCCCCGTATCTGCGCTTATCCGCGCGCTTCGTTCTATAAACTATAACGGATTCGTTTCGCTTGAGTGGGCACCCGAGTGGTGCGAAGAGATAGACGATATCGAAATTATCCTCTCTCAGTTTGAGAACTTTATGAGCCAGTACAGTGACCCCTCGCGCGCAGACAACTCGCTTTATTACAATAAGGCGCACACAGGTCGCTATATCTGGAAGAAGGATATACTTATAGATTGCACCTTTTCACAGGTGCTCGACAGAATGGTAGAGGAATTCCCCGACCATCTCGCGTTTAAGTATACAACCTTGAATTATACGAGAACCTATTACGAATTCCGTCGTGACGTAGACGAATTTGCACGCGCGCTCATTTCGCTTGGCGTAAAGGCGGGTAGCCACGTCGCAGTATGGGCGACGAACGTGCCTCAGTGGTATATCGCTTTCTGGGCTGTTACCAAGATAGGCGCAGTTCTCGTATCTATGAATACAGCATACAAAATTCACGAGGCAGAATACCTCTTGAAGCAGTCGGACACTCATACTCTTATTATGGTAGACGGCTACCGTGATTCTAATTACTCGGAGATAATTGCCGAGCTCTGCCCCGAGCTTCAGACGAAAAAGAAGGAAGAGCCTCTTCACAGCAAGAGATTACCCTTCTTGCGTAACGTAATAACGATAGGCTTCAAGCAGAAGGGCTGTATGGAATGGGACGACGTAGTTGCCCGTTCTTATATGGTTACCGAGGATGAGCTTGCAAGACGCGCACAGGCGGTCGATAAGGACGACGTATGTAATATGCAGTATACGTCGGGTACGACGGGCTTCCCGAAGGGCGTAATGCTCACTCACTATAACGTAGTGAATAACGGAAAGTGTATAGGCGACCGTATGGACCTCTCAAACGCAGACCGTATGATGATACAGGTGCCCATGTTCCACTGCTTTGGAATGGTGCTTGCTATGACGGCGGCGATGACACACGGTGTGACCTTGTTCCCGTTGCCTTATTATTCACCGAAGCCTGCGCTTTCCTGCATAAATTCCGAAAGAATTACTGTATTCCACGGTGTACCTACCATGTTTATCGCGCTCTTGGAGCACGAGGACTTTAAAAAGACCGATTTCTCTTATATGAGAACGGGTATCATGGCGGGAAGCCCTTGTCCTATTTCCGTAATGCAGGAGGTAGTCGACAAGATGAATATGAAGGAGATAACCATAGTTTACGGACAGACCGAGGCGTCGCCCGGTTGTACTATGAGCTCCACCGACGACTCAATCGAGGTGCGCGTAGGTACTGTCGGTCGTGCATTACCCGAAATTGAGTGTAAGATAGTAGACCCCGAGACAGGCGAAGAGTGTCCCGACGAGGTGACAGGCGAATTCGTCGCTCGCGGTTATAACATTATGAAGGGCTACTACAAGATGCCGAAGGCGACAGCTTCTGCTATTGATGCAGACGGCTGGCTGCACACAGGCGACCTTGCCTGCCGTACCCCCGAAGGAAATTACCGTATCACAGGAAGACTGAAGGATATGATAATCAGAGGTGGCGAGAACATCTACCCGAAGGAGATAGAGGAATTCATCTATACTCACCCAAAGGTTAAGGACGTTCAGGTAATAGGCGTACCCGACGAGCAGTACGGTGAAGAGATTATGGCTTGCATAATCTTAAAGGACGGCGAGGAAATGACAGTCGCTGAAATGAAGGAATATATAAACGCGCATATGGCAAGACATAAGGTGCCGAGATATATCGACTTCGTTTCCGAATTCCCGATGAACGTAGCGGGAAAGATACTCAAATATAAGATGCGAGAGGACGCTATTGAAAAGTTAGGTTTACAAAAAGCGTCTAAAGTGGTGACAGCGTAAGGAAATTATGGTAGACGGAAAGTATTACGTAATAGACGCGCATTGTCATATATATCCCGACAAAATTGCACCGCTTGCGGTGAAGGGTACGGACACCTTTTACGGACTTCACTCATTGCTTAAGGGTACGGTCACCGACCTCTTTTGCGAGGGACACAGGACGGGTGTCGATAAGTTCATAGTACAGTCGCTGGCTACAACGCCTCATCAGGTGAAAAGCATAAACGAGTTTATTGCAAAATGTGTGGCAGAGAGTGGCGGTAGACTTATAGGTCTTGGCACTATGCACCCCGAAAGTGAGGATATAGCGGCAGATATCGAGCATCTTATAGAGCTTGGTCTTCACGGCGTAAAGCTTCACGCGGATATTCAAGGCTTTTGCGTCGACGACGAAAAATGCAAAAAAATATATAAGCTTTGCGAAGAAAAAGGATTGCCTATCCTTATGCACGCGGGGGACAAGAGTTACGACAGGTCAAATCCGAACAGGATTTACCCCGTGTTAAAGGAATTCCCCAATCTGACGGTCGTAGCCGCACACCTCGGTGGCTGGTCGGTCTGGCAGGAGGCGGTCAGCAAGCTCGCAGGCTTAGAAAACCTTTACGTAGATACCTGTTCTTCCTTCTGCTTTCTTTCAAAAGAAGAGGCGAAAAGAATAATCTATGCGTACGGCACGGAAAGAGTGCTTTTCGGCACAGACTATCCTATGTGGCGCGCAGATGAAGAAATAGAGTATTTGCTCTCACTCGGTCTTAAATCGAGCGAGTATGAAAACATATTTGCAAAAAATGCGATAAGGGCATATAAAATAATAGAAGAGGAATAAGAAAATGGAAGAAAAGTTTAACTTTGACGGTTATTTCAAAAACTATCCATCACCCGACGGCTTTTTCGGTAAGTATGGCGGAAGCTATATTGAAGAGAAGCTGAAGGAGCCTATGAAGGAGATCACCGACGCTTATTTCAATATCTGCAAGTCCCGCCGTTTCATAAGCGAGCTTCGCAGAATCAGAAAAGAATTTCAGGGCAGACCTACGCCCATCACACATCTTGAGCGCCTTTCCTCACAGATAGGAAACGTACAGATATACGCTAAGCGCGAGGACCTCAACCACACGGGCGCGCACAAGCTCAATCACTGTATGGGTGAAGCGCTCTTGGCTAAATATATGGGCAAAAAGAAGGTTATTGCAGAGACGGGTGCAGGTCAGCACGGCGTTGCACTTGCGACCGCTGCCGCTTACTTCGGTCTTGAATGCGATATCTATATGGGCTCTGTTGATATAAAGAAGCAGGCGCCCAACGTAGCGAGAATGAAGATCCTTGGTGCAAACGTTATAGAGGTAACTCACGGCTTGGCTACACTTAAAGAGGCGGTTGACGCGGCATTTGAAGCGTACAGCAAGGAATATAAGGATTGTATCTACTGTATCGGCTCGGTGCTCGGCCCTCATCCCTTCCCGATGATGGTAAGAGATTTCCAGAGTGTTATAGGTATTGAAGCAAGAGAGCAGTTCTTAGAGATGACGGGAGAGCTTCCCGACTCTATCGTGGCTTGCGTTGGCGGTGGCTCTAATGCGGCAGGCTTCTTTGCAGGATTTTTGAACGATCCCACAGTCGATATATACGGCATCGAGCCTCTCGGCAGAGGTGAGAAGCTCGGCGACCACGCGGCGAGCCTTAAGTACGGTACTGAGGGCATTATGCACGGATTTAACAGTATAATGCTCAAGGACGAAAACGGTGAGCCCGCGCCCGTATACTCGGTGGCAAGCGGTCTTGACTATCCTTCGTCAGGTCCCGAGCACGCGTTCCTTCGCGACATAGGAAGAGTTAAGTACGACGTTATAAACGACGACGAAACTATTGACGCATTCTTCCGTCTGTCCAGAGCAGAGGGTATTATCCCCGCGATAGAGAGTGCGCACGCGGTAGCTTATGCTATCAAGCTCGCAGAAAAGCTCGGTCACGGCTCTGTGCTCGTAAACCTTTCGGGCAGAGGCGATAAGGATATGGACTTCGTTATTGAAAAGTACGGAATCCCCCAGAAATAAGAAAAAGACATCAGTAAACTAATATTTACAAAACTATAAGAGGTGTTATTATGGAAAAAATGAAGGTTGGCGTCATTGGCGCGACGGGTATGGTAGGTCAGAGATTTCTCTGCCTTCTTGAAAACCACCCCTACTTTGAGGTAAGCGCACTTGCCGCTTCTTCGCGTTCTGCAGGACAGACCTATGAGCAGGCGGTTGGCGATAGATGGAAGATGGCTATCCCTATGCCCGAAAAATATAAGAATATGATTGTTTGCGACGCCGCTGACATCGAGAGCGTAAAGAGTCAGGTCAGCTTCGTATTCTGCGCGGTAGATATGAAGAAGCCCGACATTCTCGCACTTGAAGAGGCATACGCGAAGGCAGAGGTTCCTGTCGTTTCGAACAACTCAGCAAACCGTTGGACCCCCGACGTTCCTATGGTAATTCCCGAAATAAACGACGCGCATTTAGAGGTAATCGAGGCGCAGAGAAAGAGACTCGGTACGAAGCGCGGCTTTATAGCAGTAAAGCCGAACTGCTCTATTCAGTCCTACGTTCCCGCCCTCACTCCCCTTTTAAAGTATAAGCCCACCACGATAGTTGCTACTACCTATCAGGCTATCTCGGGCGCAGGAAAGACCTTCCGCGAATGGCCCGAAATGATAGATAACGTAATTCCTTACATCGGTGGAGAAGAGGAAAAGAGCGAGCAGGAGCCTCTTCGCGTTTGGGGTAAGGTAGAAAACGGCGAGATAGTGAAGGCGGCAGGTCCCCTTATCACCACTCAGTGTATTCGTGTACCTGTTACCGACGGTCACACCGCGGCAGGTTTCGTTAAGTTTGAAAACAAGCCCACAAAGGAAGAAATTCTTAAAGCTTGGGCAGACTTTAAGGGTAAGCCGCAAGAGCTCGGACTTCCTTCTGCTCCCGAACAGTTCATCACCTACTTTGAAGAGGATAATCGCCCTCAGGCGAAGCTCGACCGCGACATCTATAACGGTATGGGCGTGACTGTCGGACGTCTTCGTGAGGACACCTTGTTTGATTACAAGTTCGTAGGTCTTTCGCACAACACTGTAAGAGGTGCTGCAGGTGGCGCTGTGCTTATTGCAGAGCTTCTTTACCGCGAAGGCTATTTTGCAGAATAAGCCTTGCGCCTGCGCAAAGCGATGAAATTAACTAAAAAAGGACGAGAAATTCTCGTCCTTTTCTATTTTAAAAATCATTTCTTTTCTTCTATTGTGGCGGGCACTTCGATTACACCCTCGCTCTTTTCAAAAGCCTTTATTTCCTGTCGTATAAGATAAAGTATTTCTCCGTTTGCAGACCTGCCGTAATATTTTGAAATATAATGTAGCTTGTAATGAAGCTCTGGGTCTATTTCAATACCAAGATGCTTGTTGTTTTTGTTTCTCATAAAAAATCTCCAAAAAAATCTTAATTTAAGTACATTTTAAGATTATTTTGTGCTATAATGTTGTTAGTATACTTAAAATAAGTATACTAAATTTGGAGGTGCTTATGAAAATAGCTATTGTTGGTTCAAGAGAAATTACAGTAAAAAACATTTCGGATTATGTTAATGAAGAAGATGAGATTGTTTCGGGGGGTGCAAAAGGGGTGGATCTGTGTGCAGCGGAGTATGCGAGAAAAAATGGCTTAAAGTTGACAGAGTTTTTGCCTAAATACGAAAAATACGGTCGTGCCGCTCCCATAGTGAGAAACAAAGAAATAGTAGATTATTCAGATAAAGTAATTGCTTTTTGGGACGGAAGGTCAAAAGGAACTTTGTCGGTTATAGATTACGCCAAAAAGACGGGGAAAGACTGCGAAGTCGTTATTGTCAACTAAAAAAGGACGAGAAATTCTCGTCCTTTTCTTTTCGCTATAATATTAAATGATGTTTTTGCTTTCGCAAAAATGATGTTATTCGCGAGGCGAATAATGATGCCACTTCACTTCGTTTCGCAGTGATGCGACGCTTGCTCACTGTGCCACGGCACAACATCATTGCCGTAGGCTACATCATCAGGCGTAGCCGTCATCATTGGCGACCGTTCGGGCGCAAGCATCATTTTAATTTGTAAATATATATTTACAAATTAAACTATATCCTTCTTATTGGGGCGGTCGAGGGAATATTCGGG
>JAZOOB010000075.1:0-12148 GCA_045654845.1 Eubacteriales bacterium
TTAAGGATTTCGTCGACCTTCTTCTGATATCCACCCTCGCGAGCCTCTAAAAGAAGTCTCGTCGCTTCCTTGAAATCGACGTTTACACCGCCGCCCTGCTTATAGCAGATAGCGAGATTATATTTAGCGGTAGCGCTTCCGTCCTCGGCGGCTATTCTATAATAATAGACTGCGCGCTTCATATCCTTTTTACAGCCCTCACCGACCTGATAGCAGTAGCCAAGGTTACAAGCAGAGGCTCTGTGACCCATTTCTGCCGCAAGCGTGTAAAGCTCGATAGCCTTCTCATAATCGCCTTTTTTCTGCGCTTCGAGTGCGGTATTAAACGCGCGGGCAAAGCTGTCGAATATCTTGTTTATCTTTTCAACTGCGGCAGGATATGCCTTGAGTGCAGACTTCTGATATAATCTTACCGCCTTCGGCACGTCCTGTGGACAAAGCTCACCGTTAAAATAACTGTCTGCTAAAAGATACGTAGCACGCGCATCGCCGAGTTCCGACGCCTTAGTGTAATAATGTAAACATTTATTGTCGTCTTTTTCTACGCCTCTGCCGTTTCTGTAACAGTTTCCAAGCGCTACTATCGCGTCGACGTAGCCCTTATCTGCCGCAAGAGAATAGAGCTCAAGCGCGCGCTTTTCGTCCTTTTCGACACCCACGCCGCTGACGTAACAATGCGCCGTTCTATACATTCCCTTTTCATAGCCCATTTCGGCAGATTTCGCAAAGAAGGTAAAGGAAAGCTCGAATTCCTTTTTAAGCTCACAATCGAGTGCAAGCTCAAAATACCTATTTTCAAGGTCGAAAAGCGAGATTTCTTCGGGATTTTTCGCCTTTGCCTTTGCGAGCCTTGAAGAGAGCTTTCTGTTCTTTTTCTTATCCTTTTCCGCATGCTCAAGATACCATTTTGCATACGCTTCATTCTGCTCTACACCGCGTCCGTACGCATATTTTGCTGAGAGCGCGAGCATAGCGTCGGAGTTCCCCTTCTTTGCTGCAGAATAGAACAGATATGCAGAAAAACGAACATCCGAGTCAAGCATTTCGCCCGTCTCGTAAAGGCAGGCGAGCTCATACTGCGCTTCGGTATTACCGAGCATAGCGGCAATTCTTAATCTGTAAATCGCTTTTTCTGTATACTCACCCTCGGGCTTTTTGTCCATAACGCAACAGTAGTATGCATAAGAAGCAAGGTCGCTACCGAGACGCGACGCCTTTTCGTAGGAAATGAGCGCTTCTTTTACCGACGCCTTGACACCTCTGCCCCATTCAAGACATTCACCGTAATGGTATAAGGCATCGGGCAGTTTATAGTCTGACGCGACCTTGAACTTCAATGCCGCCTCGGTAAAGCGCTTTTTTCTTTCACACACGAGCGCGTCATTATAAAGATCCGAAAGCTCTTTATTGCTTAAAGAATATATCTCAAAGCAACGGGGACATTCAAGACCTTTTTCGCTTATTTTAAAGTTTTTTCCACACTTTTTACACTTCATAACGTCACTCGCTCTCTATGTATTTTTTCTCGTAAAGGCTGTCCACGCTATCAGCAAGCGACTTTGCCATAGCGGTCTGCCATTTTGAGTCTATCAGCATTTTCATATCACTATCGTCGGTCATAAAGCCCATTTCGACTATAAAAGAGGGCATACTGTCCACCTTCAAAACCGCGTAGTCGTCGTCTTGTATCACTCGACACTCTCTCGTGTCCGGAAACGCCTTCATTCTGTTTGTGACTGCTTCCTTTATTTCATTCGCCATTTCTTCGGGCGAATATTTTCCTGCACCGCGATAAAAGATTATAGGTCCGTATGCACGGGCACTGCCTGCATAGGAATTACAGTGAATAGATAAATAGAGGTCTGCGCCGACGTTTTGTCCGAGCTCGCGCCTAGCCACCGCCTCTTTTATATTGTCACGTCCGTGCAAAAGCGAGCTGTCGTCATCGCGTATAAGCTCGACGGTGTAGCCTCTTTTTATAAGCTCGTCACGAAGTATAAGGCAAACCGAAAGATTTATATCCTTTTCAAAGTACGTTTTCCCGTCTACATAACCGAGAGAGCCTGGGTCTATGTCGCCGTGTCCTGCGTCGAGCATTATAACTATATCGTTTTTTGGATTTTCGGGAGGCTCGGTGACACTCGGCGCGACGGTAGTCACACTCGGCTCGGTAACAGTCGGTAGATCACCTAAAATGATATTATATTCGCAGGAAATAAGGCAGAGAAAAAGCCCTATCGCCACAAAAAAAGTTAAAGCAATTTTTCGCATTTTTAATTCCTTTTTTTACATATTAAGAAAAGAAAAGCCAAATAAAGACAAAGTAATTCTATCATTAATCTATACGTAAACAGTATAACATAAAAAGACCGATTTTGCAACTGTATCAAGGTAATTTTTGCGCCGCTTTTTTCGGTATAAACTATAATCTTTTCGACAAAATATAATTGAAAGGAGTGTTTATATGTTTAATTGCCATAAGAACAAATGCCATTCGCCCTGTTTGATAGGAATGCACGTAGCGGCAATTCTTATCATAGGCGGAACAGTTGCCTCGCTCTGCTATCTTAGTAAAGAAAAGTTGTCAAAGATGTTTTCGCGCATAAATCTCTGCTTCTGCGACTGCAAGGACGACTGCATTTCTGCCTGCGAGGACGTAAAGGAAGATTGTATCTCTGCCTATGACGATCTGAAGGACGATTTTATTACAGAATGACAAAAGGCGCTTTTTCGTCTTTTAATATATAAAAAAGCAATGACACACGTCATTGCTTTTCTTTTCATTATTTTTTCAGCTTTTTGACGAAAGCTTCCATACGGTCAAGCGCTTCGCCTATATGCTTAACAGAATACGCATAGGAAATTCTCGCATATCCCTCTCCGCTATCGCCAAAAGCTGTACCGGGGACTATCGCGCACTTTTCTTCATACAAAAGTCTTTCACAGAATTCCTCGCTCGTAAGACCGAAGCCCGAAACCGACGGAAAAATATAAAACGCGCCCTTCGGCTCAAAGCATTCAAGACCTATCGTATTCAGTCCGTCGTATATATATTTTCTTCGTCTGTCGTATTCCGAGACCATCATTTCTATATCGGGGTCTCCGTTTTTCACCGCTTCTGTCGCCGCTATCTGCGCGGTAATAGGCGCGCACATAATAGCATACTGATGTATCTTGAGTATCTGCACACTGATTTCGCGCGGTGCGCATACGTAGCCTATTCGCCAGCCCGTCATCGCATACGCCTTTGAAAAACCGCTTACAAGAATAGTTCTTTCCGCCATATCGGGCAAGGTAGCTATCGAGACGTGCTTTTGTCCGTAGCTCATTTCCGCATATATCTCGTCGGAAAGTATAGCCACATTGGTTTTTCTTAAAACCTCGGCTATTTCTTCTAATTCGTCTTTCGTCATTATAGCGCCTGTGGGATTGTTCGGATAAGGCAAAACGAGCATCTTCGTTTTCGGTGTTATCGCTTTTTTGAGCTCGTCGGCGGTGAGCTTGAAATCATTTTCCGCCTTTGTCTCTATAATAACGGGAACACCACCCGCCAAGGTCACCAAGGGCGCGTAGCAAACGAATGACGGGGTGGGGATTATTACCTCGTCGCCGCGTCCGTATTCAACTACCGCACGTATTGCGAGGTCGATAGCTTCAGATCCACCTACCGTAATGACTATTTCGTCCTTACTGTCGAAGTTAAGGTCAAAGCGTCTTTTAAGGTAGTTGGCTATCTCACAGCGCAGTTCCGACATACCTGCATTTGAGGTATAATAGGTCTTTCCCTTTTCAAGACTTTCAATTCCCGCTTCACGAATATGCCAAGGAGTAACGAAGTCGGGCTGGCCGACGGTGAGCGCCACCACGTCGTCCATATTTGCTATCATATCGAAAAATTTTCTTATTCCCGACGGTTTTAAGTCAAGTGCGGTTTTAGAAAGTATTTTGCCGTAATCAATCATTTAAAAGGAGTCCTCTCTCGTCAAGCTCGGGCGCACCGTATATTACACCCTTGTCCTTATATTTTCTCAAAACGAAATGGGTAGAGGTGGCGGTAACGTATTCAAGCGTCGCTAATTTCTGCGCGACGAAATATGCCACTTCCTTCATAGTCTTGCCCTCTATAAGCACCGCAAGGTCGAAGCCGCCCGACATAAGATAAAGGCTCTTCACTTCTTCATAATTATATATCTTTTCTGCAATTCTGTCGAAGCCTCTGTCACGCTGGGGTATCATCTTCACCTCGATAAGCGCGCTTACGTATTCTCTTTGGGTCTTATCCCAGTCTATAAGGGTTTTGTAGCCTACTATTACGCCCTTTTTTTCGTATTCATCTATCATTTTTTTAATGTCGCCCTTCTCTTTTCCGAGCATCAAGGCGAGCTCTTCATGTGTAAGATGAGCATCATTTTCCAAAAGCTGCAACAACTTATTCATTTTATCCTCCGAAAAAATTTTTTCTTAATTTTACCATACGTTGAAGGTCAAGTCAATCTTTTTTCTAAAAAACGTCTTTATTATGCCGTTTTTTAATACTTTTACGCCCAATTATAAATAATTTTCTTTTTTTCGCAAATACTATGAAAAAAAGAAAGGTGAGGTTTTTTAAATGATAGAAGGCGATACCATAAAGCTACTCCGCGAATGCGACGCGGGAATTAAAATGGGGGTAAGCTCGATTGACGACGTATTAAAATACGTGGGAAACGAGGATTTCAAGAATTCTCTTTCCAAATGTAAAAATGAGCATGAACGACTAAGGAGCGAATTGGAGACAATGCTCGACCGCTACCACGACGACGGAAAAGAGCCTAATTTTATGGCGAAGAATATGTCGCACGTAAAGACGAACGTAAAGCTCGCGTTCAATGAATCGGATAACACGATAGCCGACCTTATAACAGACGGCTGTAATATGGGCGTAAAATCCTTAAACAAATATCTGAATCAGTATAAGGCGGCTGACGAAAAGTCGAAGGATATAACCAAGCGCCTTATAAATCTTGAAGAAGAGCTTGCCGTAGATATCCGCGAATATCTTTAAAAATCTTTTTATCCTTCTTGCATTTTACAATCTTTTGTGCTAAAATACATTAAAAGAATTAAAGTGCCGGAGGATATAGATTTGTTGAACGAAATTGCAAAAAAAGCGCAAGAGGCGATAGAGGAGCTTATCAAGGTGAGCGGAATAAAAAAAGGCGACATTCTCGTCGTAGGCTGTTCCTCTTCCGAGGTCGTAGGCTCTCTTATCGGTCACAACTCAAGCTATGAGACCGCAGAGGCTATATCGAATGCTATTCTTCCCATTCTCAAAAGGGAGGGCATATATCTCGCGGCACAGTGCTGTGAGCATTTAAACCGTGCGCTTATAATAGAAAGAGAATGTGCCGAGAAATACGGATATGAAGAGGTATGTGTCGTTCCGCAGATGAAGGCAGGCGGCTCTTTTGCTACTTCTGTATGGAAGTCCTTCGACTCCCCCGTCGCCGTCGAGCATATAAAGGCGCACGCGGGCATTGATATAGGCGGTACTCTTATCGGTATGCACTTGAAGGACGTAGCCGTGCCCGTCAGACTGTCGGTAAAGACTATAGGCGAAGCGCCTATCCTCGCCGCACGCACCAGACCGAAATATATCGGTGGAATCCGCGCGAAATACGAATAAAGAAAAAGCCCGTTCGATACGGGCTTTTATTATTTGGACCGATGCTTTTTTAAACATAGCGCCCCAAAGGCGAAAACCGAAAGGGAAATAAGTATCAAAGTAATAAAAACAAGAAGGAAATACGAAAATTTAACACTAAATTTTATCATAAAATGTTGACAAATCAAGTGTTTTGTGATAAAATCACTCTATAAATATGATGACCGAAAACAAGTAGGCGCTTGAAATTTACTTGCAGAGAGCTGTCGGGTGGTGTAAGACAGTAGAAATTCATTCGCTGAATACCTTTCGTGAGTAGCGCACCGAAAGAGAAATCGAGTAGGCTGCGACGGGTATGCCCGTGATAGCATTATGACGTCTTTTGCGCGTCTGAGTGGCTGATTTTTCAGCAATAGAGGTGGTACCGCGGTTATTAATATCGCCCTCTGCTATAAGAATAGCGGAGGGCTTTTTCGTTCTTCGCACACAAGGAGAAAAGATATGACTATTATCGATTTGCTTATCCACAACGCGTCGCAGTATGCAGAGGAAACTGCACTTGTGGAAATCAACCCGAAATTTGAAAGCACGAGCAGAATGACTTGGAAGGATTATTCGCTTACCGAGCCTACCCCCGGTGAGCCTTTTCGCCGTGAGCTTACGTGGGGCGAGTTTGACAAGCGTGCAAACCGCTTTGCAAACCTTCTTCTCACCCGTGGCTGTAAAAAGGGCGACAAGGTAGCTATCCTTCTTATGAACTCTATCGAGTGGCTTCCTATCTATTTCGGAATTCTGAAGGCGGGCGCTATCGTCGTTCCGCTCAATTACAGATATACAGCAGAGGAAATAAAGTATTGCTTGAAGAAGGCAGACTGCTCTATGCTCGTATTCGGCCCTGAATTTATCGGACGTATGGAAGAGATATGCGACCGACTTTCCGAGGTCAAAAATATGTTCTACGTCGGTGAGGACTGTCCTTCATTTGCAGACAGCTACGACAGTATGATTAAATACTGCTCGTCGCACTCACCAAAAATCACTATTACCGAAGAGGATGACGGTGCTATATACTTCTCGTCGGGCACGACGGGCTTCCCGAAGGCTATCTTGCACGCGCACAGAAGCCTTATTCACGCCGCCCGTACCGAGCAGAAGCACCACAAGCAGACGCACGACGACGTGTTCCTCTGCATTCCCCCTCTCTATCACACGGGCGCAAAGATGCACTGGTTCGGCTCTCTTATGGCAGGCGGAAAGGCGGTTCTCTTAAAGGGTACTCGCCCCGACTGGATACTTAAGGCGGCATCCGAGGAAAAGTGCTCTATCGTATGGCTTTTAGTTCCGTGGGCACAGGACGTTCTCGACATGATAGACAGAAAGGAAGTAGACCTTTCGGACTACGACTTATCGGCTTGGCGTCTTATGCACATAGGCGCACAGCCCGTCCCCCCCTCTCTTATAAAGCGCTGGCTTTCGGTATTCCCCAAGCATTCCTACGACACGAACTACGGTCTTTCCGAGTCTATCGGCCCCGGATGTGTTCATCTCGGTATGGAAAACGTGCATAAGGTAGGCGCGATAGGAAAGGCAGGCTACGGCTGGGAGGTCCGTATCGTTGACGAAAAGGGCAGAACGGTCACAAAGGGTGACGTCGGTGAGCTCTGCGTAAAGGGCCCCGGTGTTATGAAATGCTATTATAACGATGAAAATGCGACGAAGGAAATTCTTCACGGCGACTGGCTCTTTACGGGCGATATGGCTATGGAGGATGAAGACGGCTTTATCTACCTCGTCGACAGAAAGAAGGACGTAATCATCACGGGTGGCGAAAACCTCTACCCCGTACAGATAGAGGACTTTATCCGTCGCTTCGACGAGGTAAAGGACGTAGCGGTCATAGGTCTTCCCGACCCCCGTCTTGGTGAAATTGCGGCGGCGGTAATCGAGGTCAAGGAGGGCTATACCCTGACTGAAGAGCAGATAGAGGACTACTGCGCGACCCTTCCCCGCTACAAGCGTCCGAAGAAGATAATCTTCGCCGACGTGCCGAGAAATCCTACGGGAAAGATAGAAAAGCCGAAGCTTCGCAAGATGTATTGCGGTGAAAGTCTCGTTTCCCAGCAGAATGAAATAAACTAAACAATAACTAAAGTTGTCAAAAGAGGTATATATCGTGAAAAAATTATTACTTGGAAACTTCGCTGTGGCACAGGGTGCATACGAAGCGGGTGTAAACTTCGTTTCTTCATACCCGGGAACCCCCAGCACCGAAATAACCGAATGCATGGCGACCTACCCCGCAAGTGAGGTGTTTGTAGAATGGGCACCTAACGAAAAGGTAGCCGCAGAGGCGGCAATAGGCGCGGCTATCGCAGGTGGACGCGCGATGTCCTGCTGCAAGCACGTAGGCTTAAACGTAATGGCAGACCCTATCTTTACAGATAGCTACATAGGTGTAAACGGCGGTCTCGTATTCTGCGTAGCAGACGACCCCGGAATGCACTCTTCTCAAAACGAGCAGGATTCCCGTCACTATGCAAAGGCGGCGAAAATCCCTATGCTCGAGCCGTCCGACTCCTCGGAATGTAAGGACTTCACAAAGGTAGCCTTCTCTCTTTCCGAAAAGTACGACGTACCCTTCTTCATCCGCCTTTCTACCCGTATTTCTCACTCGCAGAGCTTGGTAGAGGTGGGCGAGCGCGAAAACGTGCCGATAAAGAGCTATGAAAAGAATATAGCGAAAAACGTAATGATGCCCGCAATGGCAATAAAAAAGCACGTGGTAGTAGAAGAGCGCGAAAAGGCTCTTGTCGAATTCGCAGAAACTACCGACTTAAACGCAATCGAGGATAACGGAAGCGATATCGGTGTTATCACCGCAGGTATTTCCTATCAGTATGCAAAGGAAGCGCTCGGTGATAAGGTGAACTATCTCAAACTCGGCATGGTATATCCGCTTCCCAAAAAGAAGCTTGCAGATTTTGCCGCAAAGTGCAAAAAGGTATACGTAATAGAAGAGCTTGACCCCTTTATAGAAGAGCATTGTCTTGCGCTTGGCCTCAAGGTTGAGGGTAAACAGTTATTTACATTACTCGGCGAATACACCCCCTCTATGATATCCTCTGCCATTCTCGGTGTGGGCGCACCCGAATTCTCTTGTGTAAAGGAAGAGATTCCCAACCGTCCTCCCGTGCTCTGCCCCGGATGTCCTCACAGAGCGACCTTCTACGTGCTCAAAAAGCTCGGCCTCACCGTTTCGGGTGATATCGGATGCTACACTCTCGGTGCAGTCGCACCTCTTGCGTCTGTCGATACCACTATCTGTATGGGCGCGTCTATAAGTGCTGCACACGGAATGGCGAAGGTACAGGGCAGTGAATTCAACAAAAAGCTCGTATCGGTTATAGGCGACTCGACCTTTATGCACTCTGGCATTACAGGTCTTTCCGATATCGTATATAACAAGGGCGCGAATACCGTAATCATTCTCGATAACTCTATTACGGGTATGACGGGACATCAGGATAACCCCACGACAGGAAAGACGATAAGAGGCGAAGCCACAAGACAGGTCGACCTTATCAAGCTTTGCCAGGGACTTGGCGTCGAACATATAGTTGTAGCCGACCCCTTCGACGTAAAGAATTTTGAAAAGGTAGTTAAGGCCGAGACCGAGCGAGACGAGGTTTCTGTAATTATCGCTCAGCGTCCCTGCGCGCTTCTCAAGTCGGTTAAATTCTCAGGTGTTTGCAAGATTACCGACAAATGTAAAAAATGTAAGCTTTGTATGAAGCTCGGCTGTCCCGCTATAAGCGTAGATGAGGACGGCTCGGTACGTATCGACGTAACTCTTTGTAACGGATGCGGACTTTGTGTAAACGTTTGTCCCTTCGGTGCAATAGAAAAGGAGGAAAACTGATATGCAGAATAAAGGTATGAATATTATGATAGTCGGCGTCGGCGGTCAGGGAACTCTTCTTGCGAGCCGAATTCTCGGAAATACCGTAATTCGCGAGGGCTTTGACGTAAAGGTTTCCGAAGTACACGGAATGAGCCAGCGCGGCGGTAGCGTCGTGACCTACGTAAAATTCGGTGAAAAGATATATTCCCCTATCATAGATAAGGGAGAGGCTGACATCATTCTCGCATTCGAGCAGCTCGAGGCATATCGCGCGCTTCCCTATCTCAAAAAGGGCGGAAAAATGATTGTGGCAACACAGAAGATTAACCCTATGCCCGTTATCACGGGTGCTTCTCAGTATCCTACCGAGATTATAGAAAAGCTTGAAAAAGAGGGCGACATAATCTCTCTTGACGCGCTTTCACTCGCTAAAAAGGCAGGAAGCGCGAAGGCGGTAAACGTAGTTCTTATAGGCGTTATGGCGAAGAACACCGACATTCCTTATGAGAAGTGGGTAGAATCACTTAAAGAGACCGTACCCCCGAAATTCCTCGACGTAAACCTCGCGGCATTCGATTTCGGCTACAATATGGAGTAAAAAAATGAAAAACAAAAAGACTCTTTTAATACTTTCCTACGTGGTCTTTTCCTTTGCTTTTCTCGTTTGCTTCGTTCTTTTGTCGGTATTCTCGGCAAAAGCATCGGCCTTCTTTTCCGCGCACCCCTATATTATGGGATTTTTAAAGTTTGCTCTTCTTGCGACTGCAGGTGAGCTTCTTTCGATAAGAATGGCGAAGAAAAGCTGGGATATCCCTTCATTCGTTATCGCAAGATGGGTAATTTGGGGATTTATAGGCGTATGGATAACCTATATGATGAAGATTTTTGCCGGAGGAGTTTCCTTCCTTATGCTCGCAGGTCTTCTTCCCGTCACCTCGTCGGAGTTTTTCAATTCCCTCTTTTCTGCATTCTTTATAAGCGCGACGATGAACCTTTCCTTTGGTCCTACCTTTATGGCACTTCATAAATGCTCGGACACCTACCTTGACTTAAGACGCGAAAAGGGTGGCGAAAAGGTTTCTCTTTCGGAGGTTATAGGAAAGGTTGATTGGTACAGATTTGTTTCCTTCACTCTTTTCAAGACCGTTCCGCTTTTCTGGATACCCGCACACACGGTGACCTTCCTTCTCCCCTCGGAATATCAGGTAATGCTCGCGGCGCTACTTTCCGTCGCTCTCGGCGTTATCCTCAATATTCGCAAAAAGCCACAGACTACCAAATAAGAAAGCGAGTTTAAAAAATGGCTAACAATATAGATACTCTTTCGCGAGAAGAGTTAAGAAAGCTACAGGACGAGCGCCTTGTAAATACCGTAAAGCGCTCTTACGAAAACGTAGAATGCTTCCGCCTTCGTATGCAAGAAAAAGGGCTCACCCCCGACGACATAAAGGGCGTTTGCGACTTGCCCAAGCTTCCGTTTTCGTACAAAAAAGACCTTCGTGATTACTACCCCTACGGACTCTTTGCCGAGCCTATGGAAAACGTAGTGCGCGTGCACGCGTCCTCGGGCACGACGGGAAAGCGTATCGTCGTAGGTTATACTAAAAACGACCTCGATATGTGGAGCGAATGCATCGCACGAATGATGACCGAGCTCGGCATAGGCAAAAATGACAAGGTGCAGGTGGCCTTCGGCTACGGTCTGTTCACAGGCGGCTTCGGTATTCACGCAGCAGCCGAAAAGGTGGGCGCGACTGTCATTCCGATATCCTCGGGTAACACCCCCTTGCAGATACAGACTATGATAGACTTCGGCGCGACGGTGCTCTGCTGTACCCCCTCTTATGCTATGTACTTGGCAGAGGAAGCAGAGAGAATGGGCGTTGTCGACCAGCTCAAGCTTCGCATAGGTATTTTCGGCGCAGAGCCTTGGTCGGAAAATATGCGCAAAAAGATAGAAGAAACTCTTAAAATCAAGGCGTACGATATCTACGGTCTTTCCGAGGTGCTTGGCCCCGGTGTTTCCTGCGAATGTACGGCACAGGCGGGAATGCATATAAGAGAGGATAACTTTATTGCCGAGATTATCGACCCCGATACCGAAGAGGTATTGCCAGAGGGCTCGACAGGCGAGCTTGTCTTCACCTCGATTACGAAAGAGGCATTCCCCGTCATAAGATACCGCACAAGAGACATATGCTCTCTTATCTACGAGAAATGTGAATGCGGTTGTACTCATATCCGTATGCGCAAGCCGAGCGGAAGAAGCGACGATATGCTTATCATTCGTGGCGTAAACGTATTCCCCTCGCAGATAGAAGAGGTTCTATTGCGCGTAAGCGGTGACCAGATAACACCTAACTACCAGATAGTTCTCGACCGTGTAAATAACAACGACACCTTTGAGGTAAACGTTGAAATGAGCAGCGAATTCCTCACCGACGACGTAAAATCCATAGAAAAGCTCGAGCGCACGATAACAGAGCAGCTTCGTACTACTCTTGGTATAGGCGCAAAGGTAAGACTCGTAAACCCCAAGTCCATCGTCAGAAGCGAGGGCAAGGCAAAGCGTGTAATAGACCTGCGCGCAGGAAAGATATAAG
>JAZOOB010000076.1:0-2587 GCA_045654845.1 Eubacteriales bacterium
GACGGACTTTCAGCGTATGAAATAAAAATCAAAATTTTAGAATAGAGGAAAAAGATGTATCTTAAATCTCTTGAATTGCACGGGTTTAAATCATTCCCGAACAGAACAGTATTGAATTTTGAAAGAGGAACTACTGTAGTCGTAGGACCTAACGGAAGTGGTAAATCTAACATTTCCGACGCTATGCGTTGGGTTCTCGGTGAAATTTCAAGTAAAAACATTCGTGGTAACAGAATGGAGGACGTAGTGTTCGGTGGTACCGATACAAGACGTCCTATGGGCTTTGCAGAGGTTTCTGTAACCTTTGACAATACCGACAAATCTCATAGAATGGACTACCCCTACGACGAAATCACCGTCACGAGAAGATATTATCGCTCGGGCGAAAGTGAATACCTTATAAACCGTAAGCCCGTACGCCTTAAGGACATACACGAGCTCTTTATGAATACGGGTGTAGGCCGAGAGGGTTATTCTATCATCGGTCAGGGTAAGATTGCCGAAATGATATCCAAAAAGAGCGAGGATAGACGAAACATCTTTGAGGAAGCGGCAGGAATATCCAAGTACCGTCATAGAAAAGAGGAAACTGCAAGAAAGCTCGCAGAGACCGAGAACAATATGGTACGCGTCCGCGATATATTAAACGAGCTTGAGGTGCGCGTAGGTCCGCTTGAAAAGGAATCCGAGAAAGCGAAGAAATATCTCGAGCTTTATGAGGAAAAGAAGAGAGCAGACGTAGCTCTTTGGCTTTTCGACACCGAGCACCTTCGCTATGATATAGAGAAGGCGCGCGAAAATCTCGCACTTTCAAAGCACGAGCTCGACGTCGTTTCCGAGGCGCTTGAAACACTTTCTGCACAGGGCGACAGAGTTTATGAGCAGACTCAGAAGAATAAGCTCGCATCAGAGCAGATTCTTTCTAAAATAAACGACAGAGTTCAGTACTTGCATAATCTCGACAACGTCTACAAGGTATCGGAAAACGAATCCTTGCACAGACAGGATATGATAGAGCAGTGCAAGCGCAGAATCGCGGAGATCGACCTTTCCGAGAGCGCTATAAAGAGCGACGGAATAAACAGTGCGACGAAAATAGACGGCTTAAAAGAGCAGCTTGAAACCTTCCGTACAGAGCGCCTTGAGCTTTTAGCAGAGCAGCAGAAGGTAATGGAAGAGGTGAAAGAGCTCGAAAAGATACTTGCCGACAGTCTTGTAAAGCTTAACGAAAAAGAAAAGGAAGCTGTCGATTTACAGGTACGCATAAACGTAATTAAGAATACACAGTCATCAGATGCGTCTAAGGACGACGTGCTTTTGCGCCAGATAGCAGAGTATGAAGAGGAAAGAAACGTACTTATAGAAGAAGCAAAGCGCTGTGAAGAGAGTGCACAGGCATTTAAGGACAGAATCTCCGCGCAGGAGGACTTAATGTCCGAGTCTGAAAAGGAAAGTGAGAAGCTTTCTCTTGAACGCGCTGACCTTGTAGAAAAATGCGGTTCTTTGAAAATAGAAAAGGGAACACTTTTGCAGAGAGTAGAAGCGCTTCGCCGAATGGAAGAGCATTTTGAGGGCTATAATGAAAGCGTACGCTTCGTTATGAATGAGTATTCTCGCAAAGCCATTTCAGGCGCAGGCGAAATTTACGGACCTGTATCGAAGATAATTTCTACAGATGCCGAATACGTAGTAGCCATAGAGACCGCACTTGGCGCTAATATGCAGAATATCGTAGTAGACAATGAAGCTACCGCAAAGGCAGCTATCTCTGCACTTAAGCAGGCGAAAGCGGGCAGAGCTACCTTCTATCCCATAAGCGCTATAAAGCCCGGTGCTGAGCCTGAAGAGATACAGGCGGCAGCTAAGTTCAAGGGCTACATCAAGAGAGCAGACAAGCTTACGAAATTTGACAAGAAGTATGCAAACGTCATTGAATGGCTTCTTTCAAGAACTCTTATATTTGATAATATTGACAACGCGTCCGAGGCAGCTATTTCGCTTAAATACAGAGTAAGAATAGTTACCCTTGACGGTCAGGTAATAAACGCGGGAGGCTCTTATACTGGTGGTTCTGCGAAGAACAGCAGTGGAGTTCTTTCTCGCTCTATGGAAATTGACAAGATGATTTCCTTGGCAGATGAGCTTGCAAAGGATATTGAAGCACTCGAAGAAAGCATCAAAAACCTTGACGAAACCATAGAAAAATCTCAGCAGAAGTTCAAAAATGCAGAGCAGCAGAAGAATCTTCTTCTCACGCTTTCCCGCGCACAGTTTGCCGCTTTGGATAGCGCAAATGCAAAATTAGAAGCGAAGAACTCTCTCTTGGATCAGATGAAGCAGGATAGAGAAAAGCTGACAGGCGAAGGTATTGCATTCCAGAATGAGCTTTTAGAGCTTGCTTCGGCTCTCAAGCTGGTCGAAGACGAAATTTCCGAAATAAAGACTTATCGTGAAAACGAGGAGATTAAGAAAAACGGAAAACTCGATGAACGCGATGAGCTTGTAAATAAGGCAAACGAGACGTTTATTCGTATAACTGAGGTTAGCAAGGATATTGACGCAGCGGAGAGTATGCGTGAAAATGCTG
>JAZOOB010000077.1:0-2645 GCA_045654845.1 Eubacteriales bacterium
AAAATCGTATGCACGATAGGTCCCGCGACGAGAAGCGAGCAGGCTATAACCGACTTGGTAAAGGCGGGAATGAACGTCGCAAGACTGAATTTTTCACACGGGGACTATGAATTTCACCAAGACAATATAGATACGCTCAAAAAGGTGAGAAAGGAGCTTTCTTGCCCTCTCGCCATAATGCTCGACACAAAAGGGCCTGAAATCCGCACAAAAGGCTTGAAGGATAAGGTCGTTACCTTAGTCGAGGGCGCGACCTTCACCCTCACGACAAAGGATACCGAAGGCGATGAGAATATAGTCTCTATCACGTATAGCGAATTGCCCTCTCAGGTTAAAAAAGGAGATAAAATCCTCATAGACGATGGAAGAATCGAGCTTTCGGTTGAATCTACCACAAAAACCGACGTCATTTGCCGAGTAATTATCGGCGCCGAGCTCGGTGAAAAGAAGGGACTTAATATCCCTAACGTAAAGCTGAATATGCCCTATCTCAATGATAAGGACAAGGAGGACCTTCTTTTCGGTATCAAAAACGACGTGGACTTCATCGCCGCTTCCTTTGCCAGATGCAAGGAGGACATGATATCGCTTCGTAAATTCGTGGATTTCAACGGTGGTCACAGTATAAGAATTATCGCCAAAATCGAAAATGCCGAAGGCATAAAGAATTTCGATGAAATTCTCGACGAGGTCGACGGAATTATGGTGGCGCGCGGAGATATGGGCGTAGAAATAGAGTATGAAAAGCTACCGGGCCTTCAGAAGAGATTTATAAGAAGATGCTATCAGTCGGGCAAAATGGTCATCACAGCGACGCAGATGCTCGAATCTATGATATCTAACCCCAGCCCCACGAGAGCCGAGATAACCGACGTAGCAAACGCGGTATTCGACGGCACGTCTGCCGTAATGCTTTCGGGCGAAACGGCTATGGGTGCTTATCCCGCCTTGGCGGTAGAAACAATGGCAAAAATTGCCGAACAGGCGGAAAAAGACGCCTTTGAAATGAACGTATATAAAGACATTCGCTATGAAATAGACTACGACGATACAACAAACGCGCTCTGCGACGCGGCTTGTACGACTGCACGCGATTTAAGAGCAAAGGCGATAATCGCGGTGTCGAAATACGGACAAACAGCGAGAGGAATGTCTAAATTCCGTCCGTTTGAGCCCTTGGTAGCGGCGACACCCGTAGAAAAGACCTACCACCAGCTCGCACTTTCTTGGGGAGTTTATCCCGTTCTCGCAAGATATCAGAAATCGTCTGAAGAGCTCTTTTTACACGCTATCGACTGTGCAAAACAGATAGATGTAGTAGATGACGGTGACTGTGTGGTAATAGCCGCGGGCTTCCCTCTTGACACCCCCGCAAGCACAAACACTCTTCGCGTAGAGACAGTAGGACGCAGAAAATACAGATAAGCTGAAATTGGAGCATATATGGAATACAAAGCAGACGTGGCGATAATCGGCGCAGGCCATGCGGGAATTGAAGCCGCTCTCGCCTGTGCGAGAATGGGTCTTGACACCGTTATCTTCACTATAAACCTCGACGCTGTCGGAAATATGCCCTGCAACCCGTCTATCGGCGGAAGCGGAAAAGGACATCTCGTATATGAAATAGACGCGCTCGGCGGTGAGATGGGCAGAGCCGCAGACAAGGTGACCTTGCAGTCGCGCACGCTCAATCTGGGAAAGGGCGCGGCGGTACATTCTAAAAGGGTACAGGCAGACAGAAACGCTTATAGAGTGCTAATGAAGCACACTCTTGAAAAGCAGAAAAATCTTCGCCTTATCCAAGCGGAAATCACCGATATAATAACCGAAGAGACCGAAAGCGGAAAAGAAATTTGCGGTGTAGTTACAAAGCTGGGCGAAAGATGGTCGGTCAAAAAGGTAGTAATTTGTGCCGGCACGTATCTTAAAGGAAAAATATTCGTCGGAAACGTTTGTTACGAAAGCGGACCTGACGGAATGCTACCCGCCACCGACCTTTCCTCTGCTCTTTTGCGCGAGGGCATTACCCTTATGCGCTTTAAGACGGGTACACCCGCAAGAGTTAAAAGAGAAACGATAGATTATTCACAGCTCGAGCGTCAGGACGGAGAGGAATATATAACACCCTATTCTACCGACACCGACGAAAAGAAATTGAATGAAATAGAGCAATTACCCTGTCATATCGTATACACTAACCAGAACACCCATAATATAATAAAAGAGAATCTGCATAGAAGCGCGATGTATTCGGGACAGATTCACGGCACAGGCCCCCGCTACTGTCCTTCAATAGAGGACAAGATAGTTCGCTTTGCGGACAAGGAGCGCCATCAGCTTTTCGTAGAGCCGACAGGATTAGAGACCGAGGAAATGTATATACAGGGATTTAGCACCTCGCTTCCCACCGACGTTCAGCATAAAATCATTCATTCGCTGACGGGCTTTGAAAATGCACAGATTATGCGATATGCATATGCAATAGAATATGACTGTATAGATCCGACACAGCTTTTGCCTACTCTTGAATTTAAAGAGATAAAGGGTCTTTACGGCGCAGGACAGTTTAACGGTACGTCGGGCTATGAGGAAGCGGCAGGTCAGGGACTTATAGCAGGTCTTAACGCTTCGCTTTCGCTGCTTGG
>JAZOOB010000078.1:0-5941 GCA_045654845.1 Eubacteriales bacterium
GGCTGGGAGCTGTGGAGCTCGGGCGCGCTTGAAAACTATTTTTCCTCTCTTTGTGATTACATAGACGAGCTGTCAAGCGAAAAAGCAGAGAAAGAGGATTTATATCGCGTAGAAAGAGAAAAGGCGGACCAGAGCGACCTCGACAAGCTCATTTCGCTTTACACCTCGTCGTGTAGCGGGGCGCCTATTTCCTACAACGGCACACTTGAAAAGCTCTCGACGGACAAAACCGTCGACAAAAACAGGATATATCTTATCTGCGATAAATCTTCACCCGATTTTTCATACTGGTGCTATTTCGACGGCTCATCGTGGACCGTTGGCGGTAAATATCTTGAAAATACAGTAATCGATCCTTCGGTCAGCAGATATTCCACACTCGCCGTACAGAGTGGTGCGGTAAAGAGCTTTATAGAGGCGTGCCTTCACCAGAGCCTGAGCCTTTTTGCAAGAAATCTGACAGGCACGACAAACCTTTTTGACGAAACGGCAATAGAGTACGGAAAGCTACATACAAACGGAAAGGTGGTAGCAGATGAGGAATACATAACCACCGACTTTATCGACGTAGCGGCCATATCTAACGTTAATGCTACCTGCTGTGTAAATGGCAGAGACGGTGTGGATTGGCGAGCAAGCTATCGCTGTTACTACGATATATCTAAAAAGTTCATCGACAATTCCTTTGCAGGCGGTGAAGAGGTGGGAGTCAAAAACCCCATATCTATTCAGCACCTCAATTACTCGGGAATAAAATACGTACGCCTTTCCTTTGACCGTAGCACGTACGAGTCGGTTACTCGTCATATGATAGCGTCAACGACTGAGGACGTAGACTACGCGCCCTATTACGAATTTCGCCTTCGCACCGATGACAAGCTGAGGTCGACGGGAGAAAATCCCGTAAAGGGCAAGGTTATAAAGGAGTATGTTGACAACAAAAGTTCACATATCAGCTGGCTCTTTGGAGTTGGCGCATCCTATCCGAAATTTGACACGAAGCAGAACAAGCTGATTTTCAATCCCGACAAATCCGACGTGGAATGTGGCTTTATACTCGACGGCGCTTTTTACAGAATGCGTCCGAGCGAAAGCCTTGAAATAGATATTTCCCCCTTAGCGACACTCGACAAGTCGGGTAAGGAAAGCAATATAGGAAAGATATTTGCCAAGCGCTCGTACATAGTGGAGAAAACGAAGGACACCCCCACCGACTTTTCTTCTGCATTCGTGGTTATGGGCGCTAATGCGACGACCTACGAGGACGATTATATTCTTATTGCCACCTTCCGTCGCGAAGGTAATAGCTTCTCGGCTAATATGGACTGCCCGTATTTTGTCGACGACAAGCTGTACGGTGTCACCTACACGTCAGCTCAGATAGACGAAAAGATGAGCTCATTTTCTTCAAAAAGCGACCCCGAGGAAATAATTTCCCGCGCAGAAGCGGTCAAAGAAGGTCTTTTGCGCGTTCGCGAGGAGGACAGCGTATGCTTCGGCATATGCTACGGCTCAAATAATCAGAACACCGAAAAGGCTATGGCTATATACAGAAACGTGGCAAAGGATATCCCGCTTTCCTTTTTAGGTCTTTGCGGTGTAGGAAACGATCCAAAGGGACTTCGCGAAATTTCGAAAAACGAGCCGACTGTACCCCTTCTCTTCACCTTCGGCGAGGGAGACCTCGGCGCTGACAAGGTAATAGGCACACTAACGGACGGCACTGCAATTCTGCCGAGCGCGGATTATATTTCGAGAAAGGAATATTATGATGCCTTAAGGGATCAAAGCAAGGGTATAAACGTTGTATACGACCCGCAAAATCCCGCCGGTGGCTACTTCTTTACGGATATAGAGGACGCTTGTCTTCGAATCGTCTTCGTAAACACCGCAGACCTGACGGAAGAGGACACGGTATTGCCGGCGGGCACGGTCTACGTAGATAACGACGGCGTTTCTGCTACGCTTACAGAAGACCTGACCGCAAAAAAGAAGGTAAGCACGACGACACAGGGCTTTTTGCTTCAGCAGTTAAAATTCTTCTGCAAGAGAGCACTTGACTTCCGTGACAAGATAAACCCGTCTGCGTGGGCATCTATCTTCGTTCAGTACACCCCCAGCGCAAACTACTCGTCCTACGGCTTCCCGACGAAATATGCAAACCAAAACGGTACGAGACTGGACATAATATTCAATTTGATGAACTCCGGCTCAAACTTTTCTATGGACGACTTTAAGTACTTTTTCGTCGGTGCAGACAAAACCGTTTTGGCGAATCTTTGTTCGTCTTACGACAGAGATGCAAGCGGTAAAAAGGCGCAGATTCTCAAGCTCGGTTGCCGTAATTCTACGCTTGCATCCGAAGAGACGAACAACCTCGCGCCTATCTGTTACTTCTTCAGCGTAAGCAGAAAGACGGGAAAGATAGACGTGATAAGAGGAGGAGCGGGAGAAGACCTCAGTTATTCCGTCACCCCCGCCGCACCGAAAAGCCTGAACGACGAAAACACCTACGTGGATATAAGCGGAACGCTTGGCACCGTACTCGAAAACGGAAAAACCTATATGGTAAATTATTATGCGACGAGCGAAGACGGCTCAGAGAAATTCAACTTTCTGCTTCCCGAGCGAGGCTTTTACGGCTATAAATGCACACTCGTCTTATCGTCCACCTTTAATCATCTTGAAATATACTATCCTACGGAAATTATCTGCTCTGGGCAGGACGTAGTTGGCAGATATTTCACAAACGACCCTGAAAAAAGATATTCCATAGATATATGGTTCGACGGAAAATATAACGCCTTCATCAAAGGCGCGACAGATATGTAATCCTTGGAGGTAATCATGAAATACTGTAAATTCATAAATGACAAAACCATAGACGTGCTCACCAAAAGATACGTGATAATAGACAAAATGGTTTGTTCAAACCCTACCGAAAGTAGCTTGAGACGGGCAGGTTATCTTCCGCTTTTGTCGGAGGAGGAGCCTGAATACGATGAAGAGAGCGAGACTCTCGAGCGCGTCTATACCGAGACCGAAAAGGGCGTAATCGAATCCTTTATCATAAGGAAAAAGGAGGAAGAAAATGAAGTATATTCTGTATAAAGACGGAAGCGGACTCTGTAAAACGAGAGAAGGCGAGACCCTTTCTGACATCGTTACGCTTCAATTCATAGGAGACGGAAGCGAAATCCGTGTAGGCGTACGCAACAAAGAAAACAGCGAGCGCTTCTATAAGATAACCAACGGAAGCGTGGCAATTCCCAAAAATGCTTTTTGCGTCGGTATAAATCAGATTACCGTATATGGAAAGCAAAAGCTCTGGAAATGCGAGTCACTTGCACTCGACAGCGGTACACTTTACCCTAACGGATGCGACTCAACGGAACAGATACTGAATTTCAAAAACGAGTACGAAAAGCTCTTAAAACGTCTTTTCCTCTGCGAAGCGCAGATTTCCGAGCTTAAAAAGACCGTAAACGGCACAAAGCTCTTTGAATAAAAAAGGAGAAAACATATGAAAAAATTAATATTCTTATCACTTATAATATTCACACTCATTTTCTGCGCAATCCCCTGCGAAGCGAGTGGAGAAGCAAGCGACAATGTAAACACAACTTTACAGAGCCAGACCGTTGACGAAGCAGATCCCTTTGCAGAAACCGTCACCGAATACGTCAAATCGTACACCTCGGAAATCTTCTGCTCACTCACCTTTATAGGCTCGCTTATTACCGCTTTCCTCTACAAAAAAGGGCTCTTGCCCACTCTTAGCGACGGAATAAACAAGATATATTCTATCGCCGAAAAATCGGGCGAGCGCGCAGAGGATATCCAAAGAGAAAGCGCAGACAGTATAAACAAGTTTCTTTCGGACGTCTTGCCCATTCTTGAAAAGACAAGGGATTTGGCAGAATATGCAGAAACTCTGCACAACGAAAGTCAGCAGATCCAGAATGAGATAGAAAGAGAAAAGGCACAACGAGAAAATCTTACGCGCGTGCTTGAAGGACAGACAGACCTTCTTTACGGTGTGTTTATGTCTGCGAGTCTGCCCGAATATCAGAAGGAAATGCTCACCGAAAAATACGCTACTATAAAAGCACTTATATCCCACAAGGAGAAGGAAAACAATGGCATTGTCGAGTAAAAAGAAGGTAATTTTTTATACGCTCGGACTTCTCTTCTGTATCATTCCCCCTGCGATAGCTACGCTCGAGTACTTTCCTATATGGTCGGCGCGAGGCGGAGAGGCTATGTTTTCGGGAATTACTCTCGTCTTGCTTTTCATCTGCGCGCTTCCCTTAAAAAGACACATAAGCGCCTATTTGAAATCACCATCTGCGTGGGTACTTTGGCTCGCAATATACCTTATACTCTCGCTTCTCTCAACTATAATTGAAGACGTAATTAGCATATCGCTTGTCGCCTTCCCCTCTAACTTTATAGGCTCACTGTTTTTTAAAATAGCGAAAAAGTCCTGATGTAAATCAATATCGGGCGCGGGGCGCATTTGCGCCCCGTCATTTTCGAAAGGAGAACAAAATGCAAAGAAAACTTGACATAGGCGAAAGCATTGGAGCGCCTGCTATATCCTTTAAAAAAAGCATAGGCTCTTTTATCTCTAACATGGGAATTATAATAGCCGTATTTACGCTTATCTGCGCTTTTGCCGTATTCTTTATGGACATTTCGCTTTCCTCGTTTGCGACTGTCGACTTTTCCCTTTCCTTTATAATTCTGCTTTTCTGCGCCTATACCATCTACTTTTCAATGGCGGATACGGGTATGCGGGTAGCGATGTCGGACAAGGGCTACAAAAAGGCAAAAGAGGACTACGAAAGCATAAAAACCGAGCTTCAAAAGAATGGGAAACTCGAAGATCTCGGAGATTTCTGCCACGAATATGCAAAAAACGAGCTCGCCTCGGCGAGAAAGAGCATTCTTCTGGGCGCTGGGATCTCATATGAAAAATTCTGTCTCGATTATCATAACAAGGACAAAAACGACCTTCCAAAAAACCTTTCAAAGAAGGAAAGAAAGGCGATAATAAAGGCAAATAAGCTCTCGCCCGTTCGCCTTTCGCCCGATATGCTTCTCTTTTTAGATGATGGCGCGACAGAAAGAAGAGCCCTTCACAGAAACCCGAGAAAGCAAAGGCTTTTTTATTCTGCAAAGGCGCTCGTTTCAACCACGATGACCTCATTTTTCGCGGTCTCTATAGTGTGTAGCGTAATAGAAGAACCGACCTTCGCAATTCTTACGGAATGCTTAATAAAGCTTTTCACTCTCGTATGGAACGGAAGCAAGGGCTTTCTTATGGGATATAACAATATAACGGTAGACACCACAAGCTACCTTTTCGACTGTACCGATTTTCTCTACCGATTTTCTTCATATGAAAAAAAGCAGACAGAAAAGGAACCCGAAGAAATCGCTACTGTAACCTACACCGAATGAAAACAAAAAAGGAACAGATTTTTCGTCTGTTCCTTTTGCTTTTTTAGTCTACTTTGTTGATGATCTCTATGATCCTCTTTTCGCGCAGATACGCCTGCTTCATCGAATTTACGGGATCGATAAAGCCGTGCTTTCTTGCCTTGTCGTACCAGAGGCGAGCCTTCGCTATATCCTTAGGCAGACCGTCACCGAATTCAAACTGACAGCCGAGCAGGTACTCTGCCTTTGCGCTACCGAGCTTGGACGCCATTACGCGAAGGCGCGTCGCACTATCGACGTTACCCTTTCTATATACCGTACAGGAGGCGGAATAGAATTTCTGTGCGAGCTTCGCGACCTTTCTTTCCTTCATTTCCTTAAGGATTTCGTCGACCTTCTTCTGATATCCACCCTCGCGAGCCTCTAAAAGAAGTCTCGTCGCTTCCTTGAAATCGACGTTTACACCGCCGCCCTGCTTATAGCAGATAGCGAGATT
>JAZOOB010000079.1:0-2258 GCA_045654845.1 Eubacteriales bacterium
CCGACGTAAACCTTCTCTTTTCGCGAAAGCTCACAATTTCGGGCGTGACCGAGCCTTACCCCACTTTTTCCGAAAATCCTTTCGAGGTTATCAGCAAATGCACCATCACCGTCGCCTTCGACGGCAGGATTTTCTTTTCCGGAAACTCTAAGTTTCCTTCCACGGTTTTCTATACCTCGAAAAGCAAGGACGGTGTAAACCTGCCCGAATACGTCGGGGAATTAAATCACTTTTCGGTAGGACGAGGTGACTCGCCCGTGTCCTCTATGCTACCGAATGGCGAAGCACTCATTATATTCAAAAAGGATAACGAAAGAGGCGGAATTTATATTTACTCGCCCGACGATACCGACGCCGACCTCGTGCCGAGAATATACGTCGCAAGCGAATCTCTTTCGGGTGTCGGCGCTTTAGGCCCTTCCTGTAAATTCTACGACGACACCGTATTCCTTTCCGACAGAGGTCTTGACGCGCTTTCAAGACACGCGCTCAATTCCTCTCTTGCAATCTCGCATCGCTCGTCGAATATCGACCTCGCCCTTTTAAAGAAGAAGCTCGACAAGGCTTCCCTCTCTCGATGGCTCGGCTATCTTTTAATAGCGACAGACGGCGAATTCTTTTTGGCGGATAGCAAGCGCACCTTCAAAAAAGATGGGTCGGGCACGGAATACGAATGGTATAGGCTGAAGGGCATCGGCACCTATCTTGGCCAGTATGCGCGCTTTGACTATGCAGAAGGGAAAATCGAGCTTGAAAACCTTTCTGTACTTCATAACGGCATATACCTGAAAATAGAGGAGAAAACAGGAGAAAGCCTGAAGGACAGTCGCGAAGTTATAAGTAGCTACGCGTATACCGACAGCGAAAACGGATACGAAGAAACGCAAACCTTAGTTTACTACGTCATCGAAAGAGACGAGGAAGGAATCCTTCATTGTTATCTATGTGACAGTGACGGAGAAATGACGGGCGGAGAATTTTTCCCCGCATCCCTTATATACTCAGTAGACGACCTTCTCTTCTTTGGTACGGAGTGTGGGGATTTGTGTTGCTTCAATAACGATATGCGAGATGAAAACGGCGATATAGATATAAAATACTATACCTTCGATAACCGTCGCTACACCTCGGGCATAGTTACCGTATCCGACGACTGCGGTATTCCACACCTCACGAAATCGACGAAAAGACGCTCACTCTGCTTACACTTAAAGTGCTTCGGCAGAGGAAAAGTAAAGGTGGGCGTGCATACCGACAAGTCGGGCTGGCAGAGCGTAGCCGAGACGCAGAATTCTGCTTTCGCCTTTGACGACGTGGAATTCGACGCATTCACCTTCAACACCTCGAGCCGTATAATCCTACCGCTTTCCGAAAAGGAAAAACGCTGGGTGCAGAAGCAATATCGCATTTTCTCTGACGAATATAAGCGACCCTTCGGTATCTTCAGATTATCCTACCGATATAAGGTCGCAGGAAGGATAAAAGAATGAAAATAAATAAAATAAGCAATTCAGAATTTAAGCAAAACAGCGTTTCCTCACTTCCCACGCGTCCGAACAGCTATTCCAAATACGGAAACGCGGGAATGTCGGCAGACGAATTGAAATCCGCCTTCGACAAGAGTGCGGAAATTTTAAAGGAGCGCTTGAATGCCTTAATAGACTCTCTCTACAATTCTGATACTGAGTTTAGTGTTGCATCGGAAATTCAGACGGGAATAGATGAAATCCCCACCTTGAAATCGCTTTTCGAGAGTGTTGAAGACGGCACTCTTGCCTCGAAAATCAAGCTCACCGACGACTATAATCTTTTAAACTTCGCTACCAGAATTATGAGCATGGCATTCCCCGAAAAAGGAATAGAATTTATAAAGGTGCACAAGACCGACGGCGTATACAAGCTTCCGAGTGAGCCGTACGAGGGAAAGGAAAACTGTATATACCTGCTTCCCTCAAATTCCGCGCTCACCTTCTTCAATAGCTATATATGGAACGGCGTAGGCTGGGAGCTCTGGAGCTCGGGCGCGCTTGAAAACTATTTTTCCTCTCTTTGCGATTACATAGACGAGCTGTCAAGCGAAAAGGCAGAGAAAGAGGATTTATATCGCGTAGAAAGAGAAAAGGCGGACCAGAGCGACCTAGACAAGCTCATCTCGCTTTACACCTCGTCGTGTAGCGGGGCGCCTATTTCATACAACGGCACACTTGAAAAGCTCTCGACGGACAAAACCGTCGACAAAAACAGGATATATCTTATCT
>JAZOOB010000080.1:0-10949 GCA_045654845.1 Eubacteriales bacterium
GAGAAGGCACAACACACCTCATCCGTCACTCGCTCTGCTCGTGCCACCTTCTCCCACCGGAGAAGGCACAACACACCTCATCCGTCACTCGCTCTGCTCGCGCCACCTTCTCCCACTGGAGAAGGCTACTCCTCGGCTCGCTTTATATGTATGAGGAATTTGTCAATAGCCTTGAAGAGCTGACATATACCGTTTGAGAATTGCTTTGTTTTCCTTATAGAAAAGGACGAAGAATTGTAAAAATTCTTCGTCCTTTTTGTTTTTTGAGATACTCGCCTATCCAAGCGTGGGAAAGTCCTTGAATTCTACCGTGGGATCGCCCGTAAGACCGTCGGTCTCAAATACTACTATCTCGTTTTCGCCTTTTTTGAGAACGGATGCCGGCACGTAAAGACTTCTTTGCGGCCCTATTTCCCAATACCTTCCAAGGTTTATGCCGTTTATAGTCACAAAGCCCTTCTTGAAGCTGTCAAGGTAAAGGAAAGTGTCGGCTACTTCACTTACCGAAAAATAGCCTTTATAGAAGCCTGTCGGCTCGCAAAACGGCTTTCCGTAGCAAACGCCATCAAGCCTTGTCATAGGCAAAGGATAGACCTGCCAAGCGAAATGAATTATATTTTTCCCTATCAGCACTCTGCCCGCAATTCCTTTTTTGCGCATCATTTTCGGGCCGAAATTCGCTCTGCCCATATTCTCGACAAGAATAGTGAGTGTGTCGCCCTTTTTGGCGTTTATAACGGTCTTTAGCACATCGTCGTTTATATAAACTGTCGACACAAGACTATCGTTTATATAGATATGCGCTCTATCGCCGATTTCCTCAAAGGTGAGGGGCGTATCGTGATAATCTCGGTTTAGCTTCGTCTGGTAGGCGATATAGCCGTAGCCCTGTCCGTAATGCTCCATACATTTGGGCACGTCGGAAAAGATGGGCGAGGAAAGATTTTCGATATTATCAAAAAAACCTCCGCTTTCGGATAGCTCTACCTTTCCGTATGCGAGCTTTTTTCGGTTTTCGGGTATAGGGGGAAGCTCCTCTTTTACGTGTCTTTTTATTACCTCGCGCACCGCCATATATTTTTCTGTAACGTCGCCGCATTCGGTGAGCAGAGCATCGTAATCGTAGCTTGTGACGTCGGGCGCGAATTTTTCATAGTGATTTGCGCCGGCGGTAAAGCCGAAATTCGTTCCGCCTATAAACATATACATGTTCAAGCTTCCCTTTTTGAGCATATCGTCGACGACCTTCGCATAATTTTCCTTGCTCGTCGTGTGATGATGCTCGTCCCCCCACGCGTCAAACCAGCCGTTCCACATTTCCATACACATTTTGGGCGAATCGGGGAAAAGTCTATCGTGTGCTTGAAACCTCTCCGCCACCTGCGAGCCGAAATTAAGCGTCGCAAGACAGCCTTCAATGCTTCCGTCAAGCAGATTTTCCTCGCTCGTTCCGTCCGACGTAAAGAGGGGAACGTGTATCCCGTGCTTTCTGTAAATTTTATAAAGCGAATTTAAATATTCCTTATCGTCACCGTAATAGCCGTACTCATTTTCGCACTGAAGCATTATTATAGGACCGCCGTTTGTCGAAAGAAGGTCGCGTATTTCGTCGAAAAGGCGGGAAAGATAACGCTCAAAGCAATCCATATATAAGGAATTTGAGCAGCGTATTTCCATACCGTCGATAGTGTTTAGCCACCAGGGGAGCCCGCCGAATTCCCATTCCGCGCAGATGTAGGGCCCAGGACGTACGATAACCATAAGCCCCTCTTCCTCTGCGGCTTTTACAAACGCTCTTATATCGAGAATTCCCGAAAAGTCGAATTCGCCTATTTTCTTTTCGTGCATATTCCAGGCGCAGTAGGTTTCAACACAGTTTAATCCCATAGCGCGCATTTTCCTGAATATATCTCTCCAGGTGTCAGGCATATTTCTGAAATAATGCACGGCGCCCGAAATAATCTTGATTTCTTTTCCGTCTCTTTCAAAATGATTTCCGACTATCTTAAAAACCATATATCCCCCAAAGCGTAAATTTCAAAGGTGATTACGATTTCATTATACACTCTTGCGCCCTGAATTTCAATAGTAAATAAAAAGAGCCATACAGTTTGCCTTTCAAGGAAAGCAAAAGGACGGAGCTTTTCCTTTCTCCGTCCTCTTTTTCTTTTCCTTTAAAAATCAAAGGAACCTGATGGGCGACAAGCGCCCAAGAGGTTCCTTGATATTCGACATGTTACTGTCGGAAATTTTAAGTTAATTAGTCAGCCAAGCCTTCGAAGTAGGTCTGAACTTCTACCTTGAATGCTGCGAGGATTGCTTCAGCATCCTTAAGATCGGTTGCTGCGTCAATCTTCTTCTGGTAGCTGAGAGTGAGGTTCATCATTACGATGTAGTCCTCAGTACCGGAAACGAGGTCTTCAACGAGGTCATCTGCGCCAGTACCCTTAATGCTGTTGATGTACTTACCCCAGATGATGTTGCCGGAAGAGTTCTTCTGGTAAACCTCAGCCTTGATGTTCTTAACTGCGTGGTTGTAATCAGCAGTCTTTTCGGTATCAAAGATCTTCTGGATCTGAGCCTCGGTCAAGAAGCCATACTTGTAGGTCTGGTTGATAGCAGTGATCTTGTTATCAAACTTAGCGATCTCGGTAGCGATTTCCTTAGCTGCCTTACGTACGTCGTATACGTGATCCTCAGCTACGAAGCCGATTCTGTCAGCGAGGCACTCGTCGAGGTCTTCATACTTGGTGAGGATCTCATCAAGTACGTCTTCTTCGTTAGCGAGAGCAACACCGTCCTTGTCGCAGAGCTCGTAGGTTACAGCGTATACACCGTTACCAGTGTTAACTGCTGCGAACTTAGCGTAAACGTCGGTCTCGTCGTACTTACCAACCTTAACAGCGGTTACAGCCTTCTTCTTAGCGTTAAGAAGAGTGATGGTAGCGGTCTCAAGGTCAGCAGCATCTACGTTGATTACGTAGGTGTAAGCGTCGAATGCGCCAGCGAGGTTCCAGAGCTTGTTCTCAAATGCAACCTTAACGATTACAGAGATAACGTCCTGAAGGAGCTTATCAGCTGCTTCATAGCTTGCTACGTTAGATACGTTGAATATCTGAGTGCTAAACTTAGCGAGGAATTCAGCGATCTTAGCATCCAAAGCCTTCTTGTATGCAGCCTTATCAAAGCTGGTGGAAAGAACTTCAGAGGTGTTAACGCCGTCAACCTTCTTGAAGGTTACGGTGAAGTAAGCTGCAGGGTTAACTGCAACAACTGCATCCTTGTAACCGGAGATTTCAGAGCCGTTGTTTTCAAATGCGTCCTTAGAAGACTTGTTGTAGTCTTCCTTGTAGTTAGCGGAAGAAGTAGTATCAGCGAAGAATGCTTCAACAGCTGCCTTAAGAGCTGCCTTAACGTCAGCGTTAGTGATAGCGTCGATCTGTTCGCCGTTGAACTTGTGGCTGGTGTTAGCGAAGATAGCTGCTATACGAGTAGCGTTGCTTTCCTTGGTACCACCGTTCCAAGCTGCAGAGTAGTTGTACATGAAGGGAAGTGCGCGCTCTACGTCGTAGTAGAGATCATCGTCAACCTTATCCATGAGAACGTGGAACTGAGCAACGAGGTTCTTAGCGTATGCAAATGCGGTTGCATAGTCGATAGTAACAATCTTTTCCTTGCCAGCAGCATCATATGCCTTGTAGTTGAAGGTGAGGTCGTTGTCTATCTGGAGAACGTCAGCAGTAACGTCGATCTTAGCGCCGTCTGCTTCGATCTTCTGAATGAGGTCGTAAGCAAATACGGTGATAGCGAGCTTCTCTGCGCCCTTAGCGAGGTAGTAGTCTTCTCCACCAAAGGTGAATGCGAGCTTACCGTCAACTTCTTCTGCATTGATAGCGAAGTATGCGTTCATGATTTCGATAGCTGCACCCTCTACGTCAGCCTTCATAGCGTCGAAGGAATCCCAGAGAGCTTCGAGGTCAGCCCAGTTGATCATCGCGTTGTAGTTAACATCGAGGTGCTGGATAGCAGCATATTCATCACCGTCATCAGAAGTAGGATCAACTACAGCAGAAAGGAAGTTATCTGCGATAGCACCACCAACGAGGGTAGCGTCCTTATCCTTGTTAGCCTGATCGAAGTAAGCGGAGATCTTGTTGCCAGCGATAGCAATGAAGTCTGCGCCATTCTTCTTGGAGATGCCGTCCTTAAGGATCTTAGTAATAGCCTTGTTGATCTTGTCAGCCTCTGCCTTAGCATCCTTCAATGCTTCGTAAACAGGGAGAATTGCATCGGTTACTTCCTCAAGCTCAGCAACGTCGAGGTCGAATGCGTTTTCGATAATGTCTTCGATAACGTCTGCCCCAGCGCCCATAAGTGCCTCTACAGCGAATTCTGCGCCAAGGTCTTCAAATGCTTCATAGCCCTTAGAGCCAGGAGCGATTTCAACGAATGCCTTATCCCAATCAGTGTAGGTCTTAACAGCTGCGCCATACTTAGCGTAGTCGAATCTGCCAGCGAGTTCCTTGCTATCATACTGCTCGTATGCTGCCAAGAGGCCAGCAACGTCGATGTTAGCGGTAGTAGCGTTGAGTGCTGCGAAATACTCGATAACGAGTGCGTTTGTGTTGTAGTCTGCGAGAACGTCTTCGCCGATGATGCTCTTAACAACTTCACCGGGCTTGCCGTCCTTGTCAGCGAGGTCGTTTTCAGCGATCCAAGCTGCGAATTCAGCCTTAACAGCTGCGAGAAGGTCAGCAGCATTGTTCATGTTGCCATCTTCAAGATTGATGTCGGTGTAAACAAGGTAAGCGATTTCTTCGAGCTCATCCTGGAAACCGTCTTCATAAGCTACGAGAGCTGCTTCAAGAGCTGCTGCTCTTGCTTCCATACCAAGAACTGCTGCCCAAACAGCGTCCTCAGCCTTATTGAGGGTGTCGATAACATCCTCGCCGATGAATGCCTGACGGAATGCTTCGTAGTTAGCTTCAAGAGCTTCACCTGCGAAGTAGTCCTCGAACCACTCTTCGAAGAGAGCCTTAACTTCCTCAACCTGCTCCTTAACGTCATCAGCGTACTTAAGAGCGGAAACTTCAAGCTTTTCGTTAAGAAGAGCAACTACCTGAGCGAGGATACCCTCGGATGCTTCGTAGATCTCTTCGTAAAGAGCCTCTTCTACACCTTCAGCAAGGGTGCCCTTACCGGTGTAACGAGCGTACTCTTCGGAAATGAGCTTAACGAGGTCGAGCTCGTCTTCGCCATAAGCGTCAACTTCGATACCTGCTGCAACTGCGCCAGCAAGAACCTTGTTAGCGTAAACAACGTCAACTACGTCAACGTCGCTTGCGAAGTCGATAGCCTTGTAAGCTTCGTATACACGGTCTGCATATGTAGGCATTGCTTCAACGTAAGCTGCAAGAGCCTCAACTGCCTCAACGATATCGTCGATGGTAGCAGCCTTGTAGATTGCGTTAACAGTCATTGCATGGAATACATCCATAGCCTTCCAGTCAGCATCCATATAATCTGCCTTTGCGATCTCTGCCTCTACAGCGTATGCAGCGAGGTCAGCGCCGATCTCTGCCAATGCTTCCTGAGCATAAGCAAGAACCTGCTGCTTATCAACGGTGATAGGAGCAGTGGTCTCTTCAGGAGCCTTGGTAGTCTTAAGAGCTTCAAGCTCTGCTTCGAGCTTCTCAGCCTTATCTTTAGCTGCGTCAAGCTCTTTCTGAGCTGCGTCTGCCTGAGCCTGTGCCTTGTCAGCAGCGTCCTTTGCAGCCTGTGCAGCAGCAAGAGCCTCAGATATAGCAGCTTCGTTTGCCTTATCAGAGCCACAACCTACCAAAGCAGCGGGGAGTACCATAAGTACTACGAGTGCAACGGCAAGAACTCTAACAAGACGAGAATTTGCGTTTTTCATGGTTTGGAACCTCCTAAAAAATTTGTTTCGGTTTTTACTCGAGATTTGAGTCACCTATCTCTCGACTGTCTCATTATAGCATAGGGTTTTTTGTTTGTCAATACTTTTTATTTATCTTTTTTTTAGGAAAAAGCCCTTTTTGTGTTTTTTTAACAAAAATTTGCCTGTTTTTTTGATAAAAAACACCTTTTTTTAGTCGCTTTCATGGTTTTTTATGTTCTTTTTCGACAAAATTAACAAAAAATAAGAAAGTTTTTGCATATTTTCAACAAATTTTTGGGGTTTTTGCATTTTTTAATGAATTTTCCGCTTTTTGAGCAAAAGCCCTCCCTTTTGTTATATATGCGCAAAACAGCCGTTTCGTGAAAGCGACGGCTGTTTAAGGATGGCGATCAGAGTATAAGCGAGATGCCATATAAGGCGAGTATATGCACGGGATAGAATAAATAGAAGAACCGCTTGAGCTTGAGCGCGCCCCTTCGTCCGTTATAAAAGAACAGCGGAAGAATAGCAAAAAGGCAAAACCATTGATACGGCAAGGAAGGCGCAACCGAAAAGGAAAGCGCAAGAAGTCCGACAGCGAAAAGCGCAAGCCTTTGCTTTTTATCATTTCCAAGCGAGATCAGTACGGGCAAAAGAATTCCCGCAGTGCCGTAATCGAAGTACACACCGAAAGAAGCGAGCCTCTCACAAAGAAGCACGGTCAAAAGAAGGGCGAGCAAAAGACACGAAATCATAGCCTTCTTCTTTTTTGCACTGAGAACGAGATATACAAGAGGAACGGAAAGCGAAAAGGTGAGAAGCACGTTCAGATAAAGATCGCCCTCGGCAATATAGTACCCAGCCTGACAAATAACACCAAGCACGAAGATCTCCAAAAAGTGTCTGCCTTTTTTCTTGGTATAAAAACAGCCCTCCGCGATCAGATAGGCGTATATGGGGAATGCCAATCTACCTATTATTCTGAAAGGAAGAAAATCTCCAAACAGAATGAGACCCGCATGATCTATCAGCATGGTCAGCATCGCTATTATCTTCAGCGCGTTTCCGCTAAGTCCTTTTTCCTTCATTTTCTTTCCCTTTCTTTTTCGTGCACTTGGGATAAGCACACTCGTCTGCCCCCGACGCGTCGTCCTTTTCGGTCCGCTTTTTTGCCGATGACACTATTTCGCCTTTATATAATAAATTTACGTGATATATAAGCTTATATAAATATATATATTATATATAATAAAAAGGAAGGTTTTCGTCAGCGAGCTTTCGCTTTAAAGGGGAAAAATGTGACTTTTTATGCCTAAAAATCGGCATTTTGTAAATAATAGTTTGCTTTTTGGATTTTTTACAAATTTTTGAGCATTTTTTGCCAATTTGACTACTATTGATTACAAACTTGTATACTTTTGTTAAGATTTCCCGCTTTTTTGGCGAAGGCTCGTCTGAAGCCTCAACCTTCACTTTTGATTTTAATTCTCGACTTTAAGCCTTCTGTTTTCAACTTTCAGCTTTATTTTCTTCCGCCCTGTCGGAAAGGTCGATTATCCACCTTCTCTTAAAGAAATGCGGCAGACACATCATCGCCTTCGGTATATCCTCTGAAATAAACATTATCCATATAAGCCACTCGAAAGGAATATTCGTAAAGAATCCGAGAATAACGACGGTGGGTATTCCAAAAAGGTAGAGAGAGGCGGCATCAAAAATACAGCCCGCCTTTGTATCTCCGCCCGCACGGAAGATTCCGCATATAAGCGTGTAAGGTATCATTTTAAGAGGTAGCCAGATAGCATAGCCGACGAGAATAGTGGCGGCAAGCGCTACGGTCTCGGGTTTTTCGACCGGTAAAAGATTTAGAACCGGCATACGAAGAAGCACCATAAGTATTGCGACGAAAACACCGACGGTGGGTGTCATTATAACGAATCGGCTCGCTGTCGCAAACGCCGATTTTTTATTTCCCTCGCCTATCTGCTTTCCGACCATTATAGCGCTCGCATTACACATTCCCGCAAAGAACACGAAGAAGAGCTGTTGAAATGTGTCGTATACGGTAAACGCGGCGTGATTATCCGTCCCCTGTCTCGCTATTACCATAGCGTAGATATTCGTGCCGACCGCCCACAAGCTTTCATTAAACAAAACGGGCAGGGCTACACGGAAAAAGCGCGAAACAAACTCTTTTTTCTGCAAGAAGAGCTCTTTTACGCTTGCGCGAAGCGGGTTTTTCGAAATAACGACGAACAAGAAAAGCACGAGCGCCTGTGTGAATGCGCCAATAGCGGTAGCGATAGCCGCGCCCCTCATTTCAAGGCGGGGGAATCCGAAGCGTCCGCCTATAAGACAATAGTTCAAAGACGTATTTACGATTACCGAAATAAAGGAAGAAAGAAGCGGAAGCTTTACCCTCTCGGTCGCTCGCAAGGACGAGCAGACTATCTGCGAAAACATAACGAAAATGCAGGCAAAAGAGTAATATTTAAGATATTCCGCGCCCGCCTTTATTACCAGAACGTCGTCGGTAAATATTTTCATAAGAAAGGCAGGGCAGAAGAAAAATGCAGATGCAAACAAAAGCGCCACAGGCAGAGCGAAAAACAGGGCTGTGCCGAAGGTCTTTTTTATGTTTTTATATTCCTTTGCGCCCCAGAACTGTGAGATGAGCGCAGCCGAGCCCGAGCATATGCCAAAGGTCACGACGTTTAAAAGAAAGGCGAGTCTTCCCGCAATTCCGACGGCAGAGGTATAGACGTTTCCAAGCGCCATAACCATAGAGGTATCTATAAGGGTCGCGCAAGAAACGAGCAGATTCTGCATAGCGATAGGAAAAGCGAGCAGAAGCGCGGTTCTGTAAAAGCCCTTTTCAAGAGTAGTGTTCTTCATTATTTTCTCCCGGGTCGAATTTTCTCTTCCATTATACAATTTTATATATAAAAAGTCAATGTTTTACTCTTTTTTATTGACTTTCGAATGCGCTTCGTTTATTATATAATTACGGCGCTGAATTGTCATTTTGGCGCAAATTCTGTGATTATAACGAAGGGGGATAAAAATGAAAAGGTCGCTTACGGCGGTTTCCGTGCTTTTGCTTTCACAGACCTTGCTTTCGCTTCTTTTTTCCGACTTTTCGGGAATTCTTCGCGAGCTCGGTGTCATTCTTTCCTATGCCTTGCCCCTTCTTTTGTTTTTGACGCCATTTTATAAAAATTGTGAAAAAAACGAGGATATAGATTTTTCGTACAAGCCGATTTTTCGCTTCTTGCCCATTTTCCCTCTCTTTTTGGCGGGGGTAATAATAATCTCGGTGGTGACCTCTTATATTTCAGCGCAGATAGGCTACGAGACCCACCCCGTAAATCCCGACGAGCGTGTTTTTATCGCCATTTTGTTCGACGTTTTAGTTCCCGCTATATGTGAAGAATTGCTCTGCCGTTACGCTCTTTTGAAATTGCTTTCGCCATTTGGAAAAGGGGGCTCGGCGCTTCTTTCGGCTATTCTTTTCGCCCTTATGCACGCGAATTTTTATCAGATGCCCTACGCGTTTTTCGCGGGCTTTCTGCTTTCGGCACTCGCCCTTTCCTCTAAATCGGTGCTTGTGCCCGTCGTCTTCCACGTACTGAACAACTTGACGGCGGTCATTCTTTCCTTCCTTTCGCCCGTCACTGTATCGTGGTGCTATTTCGCCATAATTGCCCTTTTGCCGATAGCCTTTCTTTTTGCTTACAGAAAAGGTCTTTATCGCGAGTGTACCGAGTGTGTTTCTGACGGAAGCGCTCTGCCCTTTTTAAAGAGCGCCCTCTTTTCGCCCGTCATTCTATACGCGCTTCTTATGCTCTCGTTTGCCGTATAAAAAGTACTCTTTTTCAGTGCTTTTGTATAAGTATTTTTTGCAAAAAGGAGTTTACAACCCTATTTTTTTATGCTATACTGTGATTGGCAAAAACACAGTAAATGCTCATTTTTATAAATAAAACGGAGGCTCTTCAATGAAAATCGAAAAAATCGGCGGTCTTCAAACCGTAATGTCCAATCCGGACAGCAAGCACAACTATTTCGGCTGGCCCACTATTGCCAGACTTAAAAACGGCAGAATAGCGGTGGCGGCGTCTGGCTTCAGACTTAAGCACGTTTGCCCCTTCGGCAAGACCGTTCTTTCCATAAGCGAGGACGAGTGTAAGACCTTCTCGCGTCCTATGCCTATTATAGACACTCCCCTTGATGACCGCGACGGCGGACTTCTCGCATTCGGCGAGTCGGGCGTTATGATAACCGCGTTCAACAATACGGCAGATTTCCAGAGAAAGCAGGTCGGCGGCGCTTCTCTCGAGGTCGCAGAGCTCAACGCCTCGGATTCCCAGAAAAACAAGGTTGCCGTTGCAAATTATATAAGAACATATTGCGATATGATCTCAGAAGAGGACGAAAAGAAGTACCTCGGCGCGAATTTCAGAATGAGCTTCGATAACGGTGTGACCTGGGGTCCTATATGCTTTGCGCCCGTAAATGCGCCTCACGGACCTATCGAGCTTCGTGACGGCACTATTTTCTACCTCGGCAGACAGGCTATCCGCGGCCCCGAGCATCCCGACGGAATTTACGCTTACAAGATAAATTACGACGGAACCTTCGAAAAGATAGGAAGAGTTCCCGACATCGACCTTACGGGTCTTGCGGGAAATCCCTACCCCTGCGAGCCTCACGCTATCGAGCTCAAGGACGGCAGAATTCTCGGTCATTTGAGAGTTAATACTTATGCGGCGGGTTGCCCCCAGATATTCACTATCTACCAGACCATTTCCGAGGACGGCGGTAAGACTTGGGAACAGCCTAAGCCTATTATTGATATGTTCGGTGGCGCGCCTGCTCACCTTTACAGACTCTCAAACGGCGATATCATCAGCGTATACTCTCAGCGTATAGGCGACTTTGATATCAAGGTAATGCTCTCCAAGGACGAGGGCAAGACCTGGGATATCGACAACGTACTCGTTTCTACGAAGGTTGACCCCGACTTCGGTTATCCTTCCACCGTAGAGCT
>JAZOOB010000081.1:0-3099 GCA_045654845.1 Eubacteriales bacterium
GTCGGACTTTTTGGGCGACGAAACCACTATGAAAATTGACGTTTCACTCTACTACCGCCCTATAAGAGCGATAGGACTTCTAATCTCTGCACTTCCACACGTCACGAAAAGAAAAGAAAAAAATAAACAATATAAAACGGAGGAATAAAAAATGTCCGAAAACAAATTGAGCGATATTATAGGAACTTCCCTTGAAAAAATCAAGGAATCCACGGATTCCGAAACCGTAGTAGGCGCGCCTATATCCGCAAACGGAGTTACCATCATTCCCGTATCAAAAATAAGCATGGGATTCGCATCGGGCGGTCTTGACTATAACGGAAAGAACAAAAACTGTTCTCAGCCTACGAAGGCTATGAACTTCGGTGGCGGAGGCGGAACGGGTGTCAGTGTAAATCCCGTAGCATTTTTAGTAATTCATCCCGAAGGAAGAGTCGAGGTATTGCCTATCATTAATGAAGCTGCCGACTCGGTAGAGAAAATCACCTCTATTATCGAGCGTTCTCCCGAAATTCTCGAAAGATTGAAAAACGTTTTTGCAAAGAAAAAGAATGCCAAAGAAACAGACAGTTCTGCCGAATAATATTCTGAGCATTTTTTGAAAAAATAGCTTTTGTTTCTTTTTCTCCCTTTATTTTATTGAATAAATTTTCACTTGTTTTTACACATTAAATTTATAATCAATAAAATATTTGTGAGGAAAAAATGCTTAAAATTTCAAAAATCCTTTCTTTAGTAATATTACTTGCGCTTGTCTTGTCCTTCTCTTCCTTTGCATCAGAGCACTCTTTAAACGATGGCGCTATATCTGCAAATCACGCATACCTTTATATACCTAATTTGAATCTGACGGTATATGAAAAGGCATCGGATGAGCGGCACGCTATGGCGAGTACCACGAAGATTATGACAGCTCTCGTCGCTCTCGAAAACTCCGAGCTCGACAGAATTGTGAAAATCTCTGACAAGGCGGTAGGAATTGAGGGCTCGTCGGTATATTTAAAGGCGGGCGACGAGTACTATATGAAGGATCTTTTGTATGCTCTGTTACTACAGAGTGCAAACGATGCCGCTGCGGCGATAGCTATTGAAATAGGCGGAAGTATTGAGGGCTTCTCTTCCATGATGAATGAAAAAGCGCGTTCTATGAATTTAAAGGACACGCATTTTGAAAATCCTCACGGACTTGATAGCGAGAATCATTACACCACTGCGCGCGAGCTGGCACTTATTACGGCAGAGGCGCTACAAAATCCTACCTTCAAATCCATTGTTTCCACTTATAGAAAAACTATATCGACAGTAGACGGTGAATGCGCGCGTACGGTAGTAAATCATAATAAAATGCTTCTTTTATACGAGGGGGCTATTGGTGTCAAGACGGGATTTACCAAAAAAACAGGCAGATGCCTTGTTACTGCGGCGGAAAAGGACGGACTCACTCTGATTTCTGTCACTTTGAATGCCCCATCCGACTGGAACGACCATACGAAACTCTTAAACTACGGATTTGACCTATATGAAAACCGACTTCTCGCAGAGGTGGGCGAATTTTCCTATGAAGTTCCCGTAATAAACGGCCAAAAAGAAACGGTAAGATGCACAAACACCGAGGAAGCATCGGCAATTATGAAAAAAGGCAGTCAGGTGCAAAAGAAAATAGAGCTTGACCGATTTGTAAGTGCCCCCATAAAAAAGGGCGACGTTTTAGGTCATATATCCTTCGAATACGAAAACGGCAAGGAAATAAAAATTCCTTTAGTCGCAAATATGGATATAGACGAAATAAAATATAAAAAAGGACTTTTCGGATTATTTAAATCCGAGCGATAATTATGGCTAATAATGAACTTATAAGATTACAGAAATTCTTTACCGACTGCGGAATTATGTCCAGACGCGCAGCCGAAGCCGAAATTGCGGCAGGCAAGGTTAAAGTAAACGGACAGACGGCAGAAATAGGAATGAAAATAAATCCCAAAAAGGACCAAATCGTCTATATGGGAAAAAGAATACAGCCAAAGGCTAAGAGCAACCTTGTTTATATAATGCTCAACAAGCCTCGCGGCTACATAACCAGCACGAAGGACCCTCAGGGCAGAAAGTGTGTCATAGATCTTTTGGAGGGTGTAGAGGAAAGAGTCTACCCTATCGGACGTCTTGACCTTACAAGTGAGGGCATTCTGCTTTTAACAAACGACGGAGCGCTTGCAAACAGACTCACTCACCCAAAGCATGCAATACCCAAGATATACAGAGTAAAGGTAGACAAGCAGATAAGCGATACCCAGCTCGAAACTCTTCGCTCCGAGCTTGTAATCGACGACTACAAAATACAGCCCGTAGACGTAGAGGTGACAGAGATCGACGAAAGCGGAACAGTGTTAAAAATGACTTTATTTGAAGGCAGAAACCGTCAGATAAGAAAAATGTGCGAAATAGCCGACCTTAAGGTGAAGCGTCTTAACAGAGTGGCAATCGGCTCTTTGAAGCTGAACAATCTCGGCGTTGGTAAATGGCGTTACCTCGAGCAGAGCGAAATAGATTATCTATACGCAAATTCAAAATAAAGATTTAAGCAGGGATTATACTATCTCTGCTTTTCTTATTTCAAATTTTTTCTCACAAAATTGGATTTTTTATTAAAATTACTTTACAAATATGTAGAAAAATGGTATAATATAAAAGATTTCATTTTGTGTAAAAAATTCTTTGGAGGTATAACAAAAATGAACGGTAATACGATACAGATCATGATTGCTATGATAATATACATGGCTATCGTTATTATGATCGGTCTTTGGTATGCTAAAAAAGCAAACAAAAACTCCGAAAACTATTTTTTGGGCGGACGTTCACTCGGTCCTTGGGTGACCGCTATGAGCGCAGAGGCATCCGATATGAGCGGATGGCTTCTTATGGGCCTTCCCGGTGTTGCATATTGGTGCGGTCTTGCAGACGCGGCTTGGACGGCAATCGGCCTTGCAATAGGTACTTACCTTAACTGGCTTATTGTTTCAAAGCGTCTTCGCCGTTACAGTGTAAAGGCGGGAAATTCGATTACTCTTCCCGAATTTTTCTCTAAAGTCGGATCGTAGC
>JAZOOB010000082.1:0-5139 GCA_045654845.1 Eubacteriales bacterium
GATTCAAACACTTGAAAATCTAATGACAAACTAAAACTTTCGCTCTCTAATAAAATAGTGTCGTTCATTATGTGTTCTCCTTCGCCGTGTTGATGGAGGCAATCAAAATTTTTTTAATTTCAACGCATCTGTCAAGAACAGTCTTGTCATTGTAATAACCACTTTCAAGCAGAAGCTCAAGCCAATATTCGGTTTCGGAGCATTCTTTTAAGGCAATATGTAACTTTGCCACAAAGTCAGCTTTTCCGTGGGCATAAAACGCTTCACGAATGTTCGCGCCAATACTTGTTCCTGAGCGCAAAAACTGATTGATGTGCGCACTTTCGCATCGCGCCTCTCTTAATACTTTGCAAGCACGAATAACCTCTAAAGCAAACGCTTTCGACTTTATCATTAAAGGACTTTCGGACATTGTACATTCCTCCCTATTACACTTTATTTTATTATACCACAACAACCACTATTTTTCAATCATTATAATCAAAAGTTACCGTACTTCTTCACTATTCACTATTACCTATTACTTCGCCAAAAATCTTATCGGACGGATTTAGTGAAGAGTGAAAAGTGAATAGAGAAAAGGTAAAAATCTCCCCGAACTTCGTCCGAGGAGATTTTTGGCTGGGATAGTTGGACTCGAACCAACGGAGTGCAAGAGTCAAAGTCTTGTGCCTTAACCAACTTGGCTATATCCCAATATTAAATTCAGAACGTAGAAAGTATAGCATAAAAAGAAAAATATGTCAACCTCTTTTTTTGACGTGAAAGGACGAAAAAATGGAGAAAAATAAAGAAAATCTCGAAATAGAAAGAAAGTTCCTTATTGAAATGCCCTCGGAGTGCGAGCTTTCTTCAATGCCCGACTATGAAATTTCAAATATCGAGCAGACCTATCTTATATCTGAGAAGAACGTGACGGCAAGAGTGCGCAGAAGAGAAAAAAGCGGTAAAGTGGTGTATACCAAGACCGAAAAACGCTTCATTTCGCCCTTGGTTTCCGAGGAATACGAAAGAAAAATAAGCGAAGCCGAGTATAAAGAATGCTTAAAACAAAAGGACACCTCGCTTTCGCCCGTCTCAAAAACGAGAAAGACCTTCTTTTTTGAAGGCCATACCGTAGAAATAGATATCTATCCCTTCTGGGATAAGGTAGCCGTTTTGGAAGTGGAAATGCAAAGCGAAAACGAAGCAATCCTGCTTCCCGCCTTTATAAAAATTATCCGCGAGGTAAGTGCTGAAAAAGAGTTCAAAAATAGGCAGATAGCAGAGAAAATTCCCGACTTGAAGCTATAAAACCAAAACAAAAAGAGAGAACAAACGGTACGTCCGTATAGTTCTCTCTTTTTTGCTATCTAACGTTCACCCTGCGAAGCAGGATTTCATCGCGAAGCGATTTCATCCACCAAAGGTGGATATAATCCGTCTTTGACGGATATAATTGCGTGAAGTCCTACGGACTCACGCTCACACCATTTCTTCGATGTGATAGACAAATTCAAGGGAGCGAAGTGCCTCTATTATCTGTGTGTGAGTTTTATACTTTTTAAGCTCTGCGCTCATTATAGTTACCGAGACCGAATAAACGCTAAGTCCCGAATTCATATAAGCGGGGTTAAGCTCTATGTCGTCGATGCGAAGACCGAGCTTTCTTATTACCGTAACGAAGTCGAGAAGGTTGCTCTTATTCTTGAGCTCAAGGTGGATTTCAAAATGGTTTGAACGGTTTTTAAGATAGGTTTCAATAGCAGGGAATACCGACAAGCTGCAAAGAAGAGCAAAAAATACGATAAGAGTCACGGTGTATAGTCCCGCACCAGCCGAAAGACCGAGTATTCCGCAAGCCCAAAGACCTACCGAGGTCGTAAGACCTTTTATCTGATTTCTTGAGCTGAAAAGTATCGAGTTACTGCTTATGATAGCTACGCCTATGACCGATGCCGCCGAAATGACGAAGAACTGTCCCAAGGTCGCAATATCGAGCACCATAGCGACAGTAGAAGCGAGAGACGCGAGAATAAAGGTACGAAGACCTGCCGCGTGACGCTTTCCCGAACGCTCACAGCCGATGACAGCCGCCAAAACTACCGAAAGCGCGATACGTAAAAGCACCGAGAAAAAGTTAACGTTAATAGACCACTCGCCCAAAAGGGATGCGATAGGGTCGGTTTCTACTGAAAATAAAGTTGTCATTTTATACCTACCTTTCAATTCCTGTTAATAAATCTCGAGCGTCTGAAGGGCCTATGTACCTCGTAGGTTTCCTCTGCCGCCTCTGTGAATATCTGTTCGTCCTCCGACGCCTCTCTTTCGGGAAGCTCGGCTTTTATTTTGTCAATTTTTTCTATAAGTATGTCAAGCGAGGATTTCTCTTTTCCGTCCTCGGTAAGAAGAGGTACTTCCACGTCCTCTGTCATATCCTTTGAGCATGAGCCCGAAAGGAAGAGAGAAGCATTTACACAAGCAGGGCCGATAAGCTCGGAAAGAAGACCTGCCGTTACTATAATCGACTGAAGCGTGCCACCTATGTCGGGGCCAAGCGCTCGCGCACAAAGGGAAGCAAGACCGATAGCCACGCTTGCCTGAGGAATCAGTGCAAGACCCAGATAGTCGCGCACCTTTCTCTTTTTCTTCACTGTAAGCGAGCCTGCAAATGCGCCGCCATATTTACCTATAAGACGTACGAAGAAGTAGACCAAGCTCACCATAAGAATTGACGTACCGCCCACACTTCCTGCCGAGAAGAGAGCATCGAGTCTGAAGTTTATGCCGGAGCGTACGAAGAATAGCATAAGCATGGGGGGAGCAAAGTAATTCAATTGCTTAAATAGCTTCGTATCGTCCGAGATGTTCAGGTATATCATACCCATCGACATACAGCCGAGAAGGGGAGAAACGTCGATGATAGCACAAAGACCGCAGAAGGAGAAGAGAAGCGCTACCGCAATAATAAGTCTGTTGTCGGTAGTGCGCTTTTTCGGCATAAGCCATTTGAGTATAAGACCGAAAACAGCACCGATGAGGAGAGCCGCTATGTTTTTCACCAACGGTAAAGCCACGCTTGCAAAGGTCAATGCGCCTGCGCCTACGAGCGAGGTTGCTATTGAAATCGCGACACCGTAAGCCAGAAGCGCAACCACGTTATCTATTGCGATAAGCTGTAAAAGTGTGTCTACGAAATCCCCCTTCGCGCCAAGCTGACGAATAGTCATCATAGTAGAGGCGGGCGAGGTCGCAGCCGCAAGTGCCGCAAGCACTATACAGTATACCATATCGAGTCCGATTATAACGTAGCAAACGAAGAAGACGAGAAGAGAAGCGGCAAAAGCCTCGAAGAAGGTAATAACTATTGTTTTTGCGCCGTTTTTCTTAAGCGCGCTGAATCTGAAAAATTCTCCCGTACCGAAAGAAATGAATGCAAGTGCGATATCCGAAATGAATTCCATTCCGTTTGTCACCTGCGCGGGAATGAGGTCCAAGCAAAACGGGCCGATAACAATTCCCGCTAATATGTAGGCGGTCACGTTAGGCAGATGCAGTTTTTTTGTGATTCTCGTCGCGGCAAAGCCGAAAAACAGCATTATAGCTACCGAGATTACCACGACCGCCACGGGTGATTCTACGCCTAATTTTGAGTATATTCCGTTTAGCATTTTTCCTCCTTTTGAAAAGTTTAGTTATTATTTTTGACCGATTTTGTAAATATATATTTACATTACGAGAACATTGGAGTGGAGAGATAGCGAACTCCCGTGTCGGGAAGGAGCAAAACGATGTTCTTGTTTTTGTTCTCCGCCCTTTTCGCGAGCTCTATGCTTGCGTGTATTACCGCGCCCGATGAAATTCCTGCGAGAATTCCTTCCTTTTTGCCGAGAAGTCCGCCCATTTTATAGGCGCAATCATCATCTACGGTAATTATTTCGTCTATTATCGAGGTGTCGAGAATTTCGGGAATAAAGCCTGCTCCGATGCCTTGAAGCCCGTGTGAGCCTGCTGTACCGCCCGAAAGTACCGCCGAGTTCTTCGGCTCTACGGCGACCACCTTGATTTTAGGATTTTTCTCTTTTAAATATCTGCCGACACCCGTAATAGTGCCACCCGTGCCTACGCCCGAAACGAAGACGTCTATATCCCCGTCGGTGTCCTCCCATATTTCAGGGCCTGTCGTAAGTATATGCGCTTCGGGGTTCGCTGGGTTTGTGAACTGACCTGCAATAATGCTGTCGGGTATGCTCTTTTTAAGCTCCTCTGCCTTTCCTATTGCGCCGTTCATTCCCTTTTTGCCGTCGGTAAGCACCACCTCTGCGCCGTAAGCCTTCATAGTGTTTATGCGCTCGACAGACATATTGTCAGGCATGACTATTATAACACGGTATCCGCGTGTGGCGCACACCATAGAAAGACCAATTCCCGTATTTCCCGAGGTGGGCTCTATTATTACGCTTGAAGAGGTGAGAAGACCTTTCTTTTCAGCGTCGTCTATCATGTTTTTCGCCACTCTGTCCTTCGCGCTTCCCGCGGGATTGAGCCCCTCAATCTTTGCTATAAGGGCAGCTTCAAGACCGTATTCCTTTTCGATATTCGAGAGCCTTACAAGAGGTGTTTTGCCTATAAGCTCTTCTATCGATGAATATATTTTTTTCATATATTTATCCCTTTTAGATTATGTCCTTTATCTCGTTAAGGTTTTTGAGAACGTAGTCTATTTTAAGGTCGGTGTCGTTTTCTTTTCCGTCGGGGTTATACCACGCGCACTTTATAGATACGTTATTTCCGCCTCTTATGTCGCTCGTAAGAGAGTCTCCTACGATGATAATTTCGTCTTTTTTTACGTCGGGAATTTTCGCGAATACAGGGGCAAAAAACTCTACGTTAGGCTTATCTATGCCTATTTCGTCGGAGATGAAAATCTCGTCGAAAAGCTTGTCAAGTCCGGAAAGACGGAGCTTTCTTTCCTGCGCTCTTATAGTGCCGTTTGTTACGGCAAATTGCTTTATCTTGCCCTTCAGTTCCGACACAAGCTCGTATGCATTGTCGCAGAAGCAGATGGTGTCACCGAGCCTTATCTGATATTCCGAGTTGAATTCGTCTACTCGGTCGAAATCAATTCCCTCGCTTGCAAACCACTCTACAAATCTGCCG
>JAZOOB010000083.1:0-1581 GCA_045654845.1 Eubacteriales bacterium
ACAAAAGGTGGGCGTTTTACGGCCACGGCTTCACGGGAGAAAAATGGGACTACGCGCAAAACGAAGAGGGAAAAGAGTGCAGATTTAACGCCTGTCTCGGAGCTTTCGTCGTTTCACTTGCCGAAAACAAGTTTTATCTTATAAGCGTTCCCGAGCAAGAAGATTGATAAATACGAGAGAGGGAGGAAAACATATGAGCGAAAACAAATCGGCAAAGGCACCTACGAGGGCGCGCGCCTCTAAGATAAGGAAAGTATATATGGCGCGATTCTTCGGTCGTGTAGCAATTTTGCTCGCTCTCTGCTTTTTGTGGATATATGCCCCAAGCGTATTTGGTGTTTTAGAGGGGAAACGCTTTTTTACCGAGCTTTCACCCCTTCACCTTCTTTGGCTTTTGTGGATATTCGACATGCTATGTCAGATGATACCCATAAAAAATCAGCTTTCGCTCGGAAGTCAGAAGCTGTTTCGTGAGAGATTCCGCCCGATAAGAGAAAAAATAAACCCCGAGGCTTTAAAAAGCTACGTGCTTTCCACCACCCGTGCGGCATACAAGGTGTTCGTCTTGTGGGGAAGTCTTATTGCCGTAATAGGCGCTTTGCGCTTGTTCGACGTTATAGACGACACGGCTCTTTTTATGATAAGCGCGCTGTTTTACGTGTGCGACCTTATATGCGTGCTTTTCTTTTGCCCCTTCAGGCTTATTATGAAGAACAGATGCTGCACTACCTGCCGTATCTTCAACTGGGATCATCTTATGATGTTTACCCCTATGATATTTATAAAGGGCTTCTACTCGCTTTCGCTCATCCTTTTCGCCTTTATCGCTTGGCTTGTGTGGGAGGTGTGCGTGTTTGTCTATCCCGAGCGTTTCTGGGAGCATTCAAACTCAGCGCTCAAATGCTCTGAATGTACGGATAAGCTCTGCACGCAATATTGCCAAAAGCTAAGGCGGAAGAATAAGTAAGCTAATCTTTACATTTCAGGACTGAAATGAATGCCGACGGGCTCGGTGCTATGTAAAACGCGCGAAAAAACTTGATTTAAGAAGTTGTTTGTGGTATAATTAAAGGGTAAAAGAAAACGAAAGGAGCCTTGTCTTGAATATATTGCATATGAAATACGCGCTTGAGGTCGCAAGACTCGGCTCGTTGAATAAAGCAGCGGAAACTCTTATGGTCGCGCAGCCTAATATCAGCCGTTCGATAAAGGAGCTTGAGGCGGATCTTGGAATTAAGATATTCAGCCGTACCTCGAAGGGTATGGTGCTCACCCCTGACGGCGAGGAATTCGTCGACTATGCGAGCGACATTCTGCATAAAATCGACCGAATGGAGCAGGCGTATCGCGAGGGGTCTCATAAAAAGCGCAGATTTTCGGTTTCCGTACCCCGCGCTTGCTATATTTCCTCTGCCTTTGCCGAGTTTTCCAAAAACATAGGCTCGTCGGATGTCGAGGTCTATTATAAGGAGACGAACTCGAAAAAGACGATAAGCAAGCTCTTGGCAAACGAGTATAAGCTCGGAATTATCAGATATGCGGAAAGCTATGATAAGTACTATAAGTCTATGCTTGAAGAAA
>JAZOOB010000084.1:0-4293 GCA_045654845.1 Eubacteriales bacterium
CTTGTTCCTAAGCATAGGTACCTTAGGGCCGAGAACCTTACCAAGACGTCCGATAACACCCATCATGTCGGGAGTTGCGATAACAACGTCGAAGTCGAACCAGTTTTCAGTGGTGATCTTAGCTACGAGATCCTCTGCACCTACGTAATCTGCGCCTGCTTCTTCTGCTGCCTTAGCCTTGTCGCCTCTTGCGAATACCAAGGTCTTTACAGTCTTACCTGTACCGTTAGGAAGAACGATTGCGCCTCTTACCTGCTGGTCTGCGTGTCTCGAGTCAACACCAAGTCTTACGTGAATTTCTACAGTCTCGTCGAACTTAGCCTTTGCGGTGCGGCAGACGAGATCAAGCGCCTCTGCGCTGTCATAAAGCTTGCTCTTTTCAATAAGAGCAATGCTGTCAATATATTTCTTTCCCATTTTCAGTTACCTCCTTAATCAGTCAACCACAGTTATGCCCATGCTGCGAGCAGTTCCTGCGATCATACTCATTGCTGCTTCGATAGATGCTGCGTTAAGGTCAGCCATCTTCTGCTCAGCAATCTTGCGAACCTGTTCCTTAGTGATAGAAGCAACCTTAGTCTTGTTAGGTGCTGCGGAAGCAGTTTCGATTCCGCATGCCTTCTTTATAAGAACGGGTGCGGGGGGAGTCTTAGTGATAAAAGTGAAAGAACGGTCAGCGTAAACCGTGATAACAACAGGGATAATAAGACCCATGTCGTTCTTGGTTCTTTCGTTAAATTCCTTGGTGAAGTTAGGGATGGATACACCGTACTGACCGAGTGCAGGACCTACGGGGGGCTGAGGAGTAGCCTTGCCTGCGGGGAGCTGCAATTTAATGAAACCCATAATTTTCTTTGCCATAATAAATTATACCTCCAAAAGTGGTGAATTCGGGAGAATCGTAAAATAAAATTTTCTCCCTCCCACTGATTGCCGAAAACGGCAACGGTTAAAAATTTTTATTCTGCGTGAGTAATATCCTTTACCTCTACGATAATCGGAATATCACGTCTTTCGGTAGAAGCAAGAACCGTAACCTGCTTCATATCCTCGCTGATGTTTTTGATTACGCCGCTGTACCCTTTGAAAATTCCGGAGATGACGGACACTTTGTCGTCAACCTTGAATTTGAGGGAATCGCTGCGGGTCTCGACGTTGAAAGCCTCGATTTCCTTGTCGGTGAGCGGAACAGGTCTCGATCCGGGGCCAACAAAGCCCGTAACACCTGTGATGTTTCTCACGACGTGCCAGCTTTCATCTGTCATTACCATTTTGATGAGAACGTAAGCAGGGAAGAGCTTTGTTTCTACTTCCTTCTGTTCACCCTTGTCGTTCGTTACTATTTCAGTAACGGTCGGAATCTTAACCTCAAAGATAAGATGGCCGAGACCTCTGTTCTCAACAATTTTCTCTATGCTGACTTTTACTTTGTTCTCGTAACCTGAGTAAGTATGTGCTACATACCATCTGGGACCAAGGTTCATCTCATTTATATCACTCATAGCTTAAATCCTATCAGATCAAATGAGCAAGACCTTTGATTACACTCGAAAAAGCAAGGTCCACGATACCGATTGCGATAGCGCAAACGATAACGGCAACTATAACTACGAGCGAATTCTTACGAACTTCCGCTTTAGAAAGCCATACGATCTTCTTCATCTCGCTTGTATAGTCCTTGAAAAACTTCTTGATTCTCTGACCGATGCGAACGAAAAAGTTCGGCTTATCGGACTTTTTAGCTTTTACTTCGGGGATCTTTTCGTTGTTTTCAGACATCCTTCAATCCTCCTATTACTTGCTTTCCTTGTGTAAAGTATGCTTGCGGCAGAACGGGCAGAACTTGTTCATTTCAAGTCTATCCGGATCATTTTTCTTGTTTTTCATAGATTCATAGTTTCTCTGCTTGCATTCAGAACACACCATTGTAATTTTAACTCTCATTTCGGCACCTCCTATAGATTTGGGATAATCCCATATTAGCGAAATAAATATCGCCGTACCTCCCTCATTCGCAAAGTTGTCCGCCAAAAGTCCCAGTTTTTGCGCGCACAAAAAAAGCTCTGCGACAGAGGTAATGTCATTCTACCACAAAAAACATTATTTGTCAAGCAAAAAAGCTAAAAAAAATAAAAATATTTACTATTATATATAGTCATCAACTTTTTAAGTGTAAAAAAGGTTTAAAAAGAGAAAAACGGCAGGTTTTTCCTGCCGTCAGAATTAAATTTTCCTATACACGATTCTGCCGCCCTCTATCTCTGCCGAGATTTTGTCGCCCTTTTCTATGCGACCTTTGACAAGCTCGTATGAAAGGCTATCTTCGATTTCCTTGGTAATAACCCTTCGTAGCTGTCTTGCGCCGTATAGATTTTCCTCGCCCTTTTCGGCAATAAATTCACAGACCTTTTGCGAAAAGTCAATATCTATGCCAAGCCGTTCTGTCCTTTTTTGTAGCTCGCTTAGCATAATTCTTGCAATCTCTACGATATTTTCCCGAGAAAGAGTATTGAAAACCACCACCTCGTCAAGACGGTTTATGAATTCGGGGCGAAAGGCGGTTTTCATCGCGTTTTTGGCATCCTTTTTAGCGTTTTCATCCTTTATCGCTTTATTTTCGCTATCAAAAAAGCCTAATTTGTTTTTATTTGATAATTCCTTCGCTCCCACATTTGAGGTCATAATGATAATGGTATTACGAAAGTCTACGCGCCTACCCTGTGCATCGGTGAGAAATCCATCTTCCATTACTTGAAGCAGAATATTCAGTATATCGGGGTGCGCTTTTTCTATTTCATCAAGTAAGAGCAGAGAATAAGGTCGCCTTTTTATCTTCTCGGTCAGCTGTCCCGCCTCACCATACCCCACGTATCCAGGTGGCGAGCCTATAAGACGCGACACCGTATGCTTTTCCATATATTCCGACATATCGAGTCGCACCATAGCGCTCTTATCCCCGAAAAGCGCGAGCGCGAGTGCCTTTGCAAGCTCGGTTTTTCCTACCCCCGTCGGACCTAAAAAGAGAAAAACGCCATTCGGTCTGTACGGGTCTTTGAGCCCCGTTTTGCTTCTTTTTATCGCCCTTGAAACCGTGCTTATAGCCTCGTCCTGACCGACGATATATTTCTTCAAGGTGTCCTCAAGATTAGAGAGCTTTTCGCTTTCTTCCTTTTCCAGTTGCCTTATGGGAATCTTCGTCCACTCGGTAATTACGTCGCGTATATCCTCTTCTGTGACGACGCCCTTTTCTGCCTTTTGTGTCGCGTAAAGAGAGAAAAGAGAAGAGTATTCTTCCTTCGCCTTTCGCTCTTCATCGCGAAGCACACTCGCCCTTTCAAAGTCCTGAAGACGAATGGCATTTTCCTTCTCTTGTTCAATCTGCTTGATATTATCTTCGAGATTTTTGAGGTTTTTTGGCGGCTCGTCGCTTGAAATTCGTATTTTTGAGGCCGCCTCATCTATAAGGTCGATAGCCTTGTCGGGCAAAAATCTGTCGGGGATATACCGCTTTGAAAGGTGTACTCCCGCCTCTATTGCCTCGTCGGAAATTTTTAAATTATGGTGAGATTCGTACCTGTCACGAAGTCCGAAGAGAATCCTTACCGTGTCGTCTTCTGTCGGTTCGTCTATTAAGACCGACTGAAACCTTCTTTCAAGCGCGCTATCCTTTTCAATGTGCTTTCGGTATTCCTCTATCGTGGTAGCGCCAAGCAGTTGTATTTCACCTCTTGCGAGCGCGGGCTTTAAAATGTTTGCCGCGTCTACCGCGCCCTCTGCCGCCCCTGCGCCCACTATCGTGTGTATTTCGTCAATGAAAAGGATTATACTCGGGTTTTTCGACACCTCTTCCAAGACGCTTTTCATTCTTTCCTCAAATTCGCCTCTGTATTTTGCGCCCGCTATCATTGAGGAAATATCAAGGGTAATGATTATCTTATCCTTTAGATTTTCAGGCACCTTTCTATCTGCTATAAGCTCGGCAAGCCCCTCTACTACGGCGGTCTTTCCCACCCCCGGCTCACCAATGAGGCAGGGGTTATTTTTGGTGCGGCGGCAGAGAATCTGAATGACCCGTGCGATTTCCTCATCCCGTCCAATGACCGGGTCCAGCCGCCCCTGTCGGGCCATCTCGGTGAGACCACGGCCGTACTGATCCAAAATGGGCGTGCGACCGTTCTTATTGGCCGTGCGATGGGGCGGCGGTGTGTTGCCCCCCACCCGACCAAGCTCGGTCAGCAGGTCCGCAGGGCGCAGGTCCATCCCCATCAGTAGGCGCACCGCCACGCCGGTGTC
>JAZOOB010000085.1:0-8381 GCA_045654845.1 Eubacteriales bacterium
ACGGTAGACACTTGGCTCATATGGAAGTTGACCGACGGAAAGGTTTTCGTCACCGATAGAACGAACGCGTCAAGAACGATGCTTTGTAACATACATACGGGCGAATGGGATCAAAAAATGCTGGATATTGTCGAGATTCCAAGAGAAATGCTTCCCGAAATAAGAAGCAGCAGCGAGGTGTACGGTACTTTTGAATGTATGGGCTCGATTCTTACCATTTCGGGAATTGCGGGCGACCAGCAATCTGCCCTCTTCGGACAGACCTGCTTTTCTGCGGGCGAAGCAAAAAACACCTATGGCACAGGATGCTTCTTGCTTGCTCATACGGGAGATACTGCTGTGGAAAGCAAGCACGGTCTTTTGACAACTATAGTTGCAGGTGAGAAGGGGAAGCCCATTGAATACGCCTTGGAAGGTAGCGTTTTCGTCGGAGGAGCTATTATCCGTTGGTTGCGCGATGAAATGAAGCTTATCCACGAGTCCTCGGACAGTGAGTATTTTGCCCGCAAGGTCAAGGATAACGGAGGTGTTTACCTCGTGCCTGCATTCAGCGGTCTCGGTGCGCCCTTCTGGGATATGCATGCGAAGGGAACTATTCTGGGACTTACCGCAGGGACAGGGAAAAACCACATAATACGCGCCGCTCTTGAGTCGATAGCCTATCAGACCGAGGACGTAATTTCGGCTATGAATGCCGATATTATTTCACACTATGGAGATGAGGCGAGGTCTATTTCGCTTCTGAAGGTCGACGGAGGCGCTTCGGCAAATAATCTTTTGATGCAGATGCAGAGTGATTTTTCTAACATTACGGTAAAAAGGTCATCAAACCCCGAGGCGACTGCCGCGGGCGCGGCATACCTTGCAGGTCTTTCGGTAGGCTTCTTTTCTGACAGAGAAGAGATTTCGCGCCTTGTGTCCGACGGGGAAAGCTTTATACCCTGCATGAAGGAAGATGAGAGGAAAAAATGCCTTGCCACTTGGCAAAGGGCGGTATCCGCTTGCAGAACGTTCAGTGAAAGCGAGGAATAATTTATGATAGATATGATAGAAAAGAAGGAATTTCACGTTTTGTCGGTAGACGGCATACATAATCTTTCTGGCGTAGTCTATCTGCCACACGGAGAAGCAAAAGGTCTTTTCCACGTCGTGCATGGAATGACTGAGCATATGGAAAGATATGATAGATTCCTTACCGATATGGCGAAGGCCGGCTTTGTGAGCTTCGGCTACGACCATTTGGGACACGGAAAAACAGCAAACAGCGATGACGAGCTTGGATATATAGCAAAGGAAAAGGGTTACGATAAGCTCGCAAGGGACGTCGCTATATATTCCGAAGCGGTAAGAAAAGAATTCGGAAACGAGAAGCTACCCCTTTATCTTATGGGACACAGTATGGGCTCGTTTGTAGTTCGCCTTGCCGCAGAAAAGTACGTTATGCCCGACCGACTTATCGTGATGGGCACGGCAGGGGCGAACCCTGTCGCTGACGTAGGTCTTGCACTTATAGGTGCAATAAAGCTCTTTAAGGGTGAAAAGCATATTTCCCGCCTTGTTGACAACATAGCCTTTGGCAGCTATAATAAGCGCTTTGGCGGTGGCACGCCCGAGGATCCAAGTCCTTGGCTCACCTGTGATGACGAGATAAGAAAAAAGTATTATGCCGATAAATATTGTACATTTAAGTTTACAGTCAGTGCTATGGGCGACCTCATAAGACTGATAAAATATTCTAACCGAGCCGAATGGTATCGCAACATTCCCTCATCGCTACCCATTCTTTTGGTGTCGGGTGAAGAGGATCCCGTAGGAAATTATGGAAAGGGAGTGCGCGAGGTAGAGGCGAAACTCAAAAAACAGGGCAAAAACGTCGAGTGTATACTCTACAAGGGTGCCCGCCACGAAATCTTAAATGACTTTACATACGAAGCAACCTATAACGATATTGTAAACTTTTGTTCTCAAAAATAGCAATAATTCAGGAGAAAATGCATAAAATGAGAAGTGTGCTTATAACGGGTGCTAGCGGCGGTATGGGGCGCGCTACCACCGAGCTTCTTTTAAAAAAAGGCTTTCGCGTATTTGCGCTCGACTTAAAGGAAAGCGAAGCAGATAGCGAAAACCTTATATCTATAAAGGCAGACCTAACAAGCGAAAAAGAGGTGCAAAGAGCATTTGATTTGGTGAAAGAACAAACCGATTCACTTTTCGCTGTATTGCACTTTGCGGGAATGTATAATTTGAATTCTCTCGTCGAAATGAAAGAAGAGGCGTTTGACAGAATCTTTGCGGTAAATATGAAGGCGGCCTTTTTAATAAACAAGACCTTCCTGCCTCTTTTGAAAAACGGCAGCCGTATCTTAATCACGACGAGCGAGCTTGCCCCGCTTGACCCCCTTCCTTTTACGGGCATTTATGCCGTGACAAAGGCGGCACTCGACAAATATGCCTATTCTCTTAGAATGGAATTGCAGCTTCTCGGAATAAAGGTGTCGGTGCTTCGCGCAGGCGCGGTAAAGACCGATATGCTTGGCGTCTCAACCGACGCTTTAGACAGATTTTGCGATAATACCGAGCTTTATTCTTGTAATGCTAATCGCTTCAAAAGCATAGTAAACAGAGTAGAGGCGCGTCATATTTCCACGCAGAAAATAGCCGAGAAAACCGCAAGAATCCTCGAAAAACGCAAACCAAAGTTTGCATATTCAATAAACAGAAACCCGCTTTTATTGCTTTTAAATTGCCTGCCGAAGTCCTTGCAGCTATGGGCTATAAGACAGGTTTTGCGATAAAAAGCGAAGAAATAAGAAAGGAAACAGTATGAACAGAAAATACAGATTATCTACAGCGCTTGACGTGGACGATCTTTTGATGGAATGTACGTCCTACGCCATTCGCTTGGCAAATGAAAAATACGGATTTGATCCGCCAATGACTATTTACGAAAAGAGCCAATGGGGGAAGCTCGGCACTCGCGCCGACGCTATTTATCCCTATTTCCGCGACCCCGAGTTCTATCGTACACAGCCCGTATACGAGGGCGCGAAGGAGTTCGTGCGCCGTCTTTCACAGATGACAGAGGTCTATATCTGCACTGCCGTTCCACCCGAATTTATGGGAATCCGAGCGCAGAGAATAATGGAGGAATTCCCCGAAATACCTGCCGACCATATCTATATGGGCTCGCGCAAGGACAAAATCCATACCGATATTCTTTTCGATGACGGACTTCACAATATTCTCAACTCGGGCGCGAAATATCCTATCATTATGCGCCGTCCTTGGAATGCCGAGGCGACGGGAATGCTTGCGGTGAACACCTACGAGGAATTCTTGAAGGTGGTCGAGGTTATCGCAAACAGCTATACGATGCAGACCGATCCCACTGCTATGAAGGATAATAACATAGTGGTGCTCGTAGGCCCGTCCGGAAGCGGAAAATCGAAGATAGCGACAGGACTTTTGAAGAGAGCCGAAAAATATGAGAAGCTCGTCTGCTACACCACGAAGGACCCTACGGCAGTAGAGGAAAACGAGTGGTATAACTACGTTTCGCTCGACGTCTTCCGCAATATGTGTGAAAGCGGTGAGCTGCTCGAATCGACTATGTATGCAGGACACGGCTACGGCTCGAGAAAGACGGACGTAGAGAAGATTTTGGAAAGTGGAAAGTGCGTGCTTACCACAATGGATATTTGCGGCGCTATGTCATTAAAGACCTACTTTAAGAACGTGGTATCCATCTATATCAAGCGCGACAAGAAGGCGCTTATGGCGAACATACTTCGCAAAAATTCTTCCATTGAAGATAAGGTAAACCGTCTTAGTGCTATCGAATACGAGGAGCAGAACGCAGAGCTGTGCGACTACGTTGTCAGCTTCGATACCTACGCAGACGCCGTTGACCAGATATGTAACATTCTCGGTGTAGAAGAATAAAAAAGACGATAAAAAAGCCTATGAGGAATTTCCTCATAGGCTTTTTCTATATAAAGAATCAAGAAAATTGCGAGTGATAGAGCGAGTAGTAGAAGCCACCCTTTCTTATCAATTCCTCGTGGTTTCCTTGCTCTATTATAGTTCCGTCCTTTACTACCAGAATGGTGTCTGCGTTTTGAATGGTAGAAAGTCGGTGAGCGATGATAAAGCAGGTTTTGTTCTTCATAAGCTCGGTCATCGCGTTTTGTATCTGTATCTCGGTGCGCGAGTCTACGTTTGAGGTCGCCTCGTCGAGAATAAGTATAGGCGCGTTTGAAAGGAATGCACGCGCGATAGTTATAAGCTGCTTTTGTCCTTTTGAAATATTTATACCGTCGTCTGAAAGTATGGTGTCATACCCGTCGGGCAGACTCTCAATATACGACGCGATCTTTGCGGATTTTGCCGCCGCGTAGACCTCTTCCTTTGTCGCATTCTCTCTGCCGTATACGATATTGTCGTATATACTGCCGTAAAAGAGCCACGTGTCTTGAAGCACCATAGTGAACGCAAGGCGAAGGTCTTTTCTTTTTAGCTCTGTCGAGGGGATCCCGTCCATAAGAATCTCGCCACTCTGCTGATCGTAGAAGCGCATAAGGAGATTTATTATGGTGGTTTTTCCTGCGCCAGTCGGTCCGACGATAGCCACAGTTTGTCCCTTTTTCGCCTTTACCGAGACGTTTTTAAGCACCGTTTTGTCCTCGGTGTAGCCGAAGGTCACGTCATTAAGCTCTACGTCGCCCAAAACGTCTGAAAAGTCCTTTGCGTCGGGTGCGTCTGCCTTTTCGGGTTCTTCGTCAAGAATTGTGAATACTCGCTCTGCCGCCGAAAATGCCGACTGGAATTCGTGAATAATGTTTGAAAACTCGTTTATCGGACCCGCGAACTTTCTCGAATACTGTACGAACTGTGCTACACCGCCCAGCGTGATGTAGAAGGCGGATGCGGCGAGAATCGCCCCATTTTGCGAATACATATAGAGTATACCGCCTATAATTGCTACAAGTGAAAGCGAGACGTTGTTTATAAGGTTTATAGTCGGGAAGAGCAGTGCACCGTGATATTCTGCACGGTAGAAGGAATCCATAGCCTCGTCGTTAATTTTGTTAAAGCGCGAGGATATCTTTTCCTGTCTTCCGTAGGCTGAAATGGTGCGAGCGCCCGTGAGCATTTCCTCGGCAAAGCCGTTTAATTCACCGTACTTCTTCGCACGCTTGCGGAAAAGCGGTCGCACTACCTTTGAGCGATATCTTGTAAAGAGAATAGAAACGGGAACGGTCAAGACGAATATAATTATCATCGGCCTTGATATTTTCCACATAAATATAAGCGAGCCGACGACTGTATAAATACTCGTCATTACTTGTATAAGGTCGTGGGAAAGAGTACTGTTTATCGTGTCAATGTCGTATGAAAGGTGGCTGATGATATCGCCCGTCGCGTGAGTGTCAAAGTAGTTTACGGGCAGAATGGTCAGCTTTTCAAAGACCTCTTTTCTCATTCTGTAGATTATCCTCTGACTTAATTTTATCATAACGACCGACAAAACGTAGGAAAGGATAGCGGATATTACGTAGCATCCGAGCATAAAGGCCACGTTTTCCCATACAGACGAAAAGTCTACGCCCGTATCAAGCTCTATTGCGTCTATCGCCGCACCCGAATATTTCGGGCCGAGAAGAGAGAGCTGATTTGAGCCGAGTGTGAAGATAATAGCGACGATAAACAAGGGCCATTCACGGAGTACGTATTTGCTGAGCCTTAAAAAGATGCCTCTTTTAGATTTCTTTTTTACGGGAGTATTAGCATTATTAGTCAAGGAAAGCACCTCCCATCTGCGAGTCGCTTATTTCTTTATATTCGGCACAGGTGTCCATTAAGAAATCGTGCTTACCAGCGCCTATAATTTCGCCGTCCTCAATTACGAGAATGAGGTCGCAGTTTTTTACAGAGCTTACTCTCTGCGCGACTGTTATGACGGTAGAAGAGGGCAGGGATTCTGCAAGCGCGCGACGAAGATTCGCGTCGGTTTTATAGTCGAGTGCCGACGAGGAGTCGTCGAGAATAAGTATTTCGGGCTTTGCCGCAATAGCGCGCGAAATAAGCACTCTCTGGCGCTGACCACCCGAAAGGTTTGTACCCTTTGCTGACACTTGGTGAGAATATCCGTCGGCAAACGAGGTTATAAAATCGTGTGCCTGCGCTATTTTTGCCGCCTCTATAATATCCTCTTTTGAAACGTCACGGCCAAACCGTATATTTTCCTCTATCGTGTCTGCATATATAAAGTCGTTTTGGAATACGATACCAAACATTGAGCTAAGCTCTTCTTGTGTATAAGAGCGCACGTCGCGTCCGTTTATACGGACAGTGCCCGAATCCGTATCGTAAAAGCGCATAAGAAGGCGTAGTATAGTAGATTTTCCGCTTCCCGTCGCACCTATGATGCCGAGAGACTCGCCTTTTTTGAGGTCAAAGGATACGTTTTTGAGGTTATCCTTTTTGCCGAGATAGGAAAAGGTCACGTTATCAAAGGAAACGTGGAAAGAGGTGTCGCCCTTGCCGTCGTCCTCGTGTAATTTAAGCTCGCTTTCGCATTCCATTACGAGAGAGATTCTTTTTGCAGAGGCCGCGCATTTGGTATACATTACGAACATTCTGGAAAGCGACATCATCGCCATGGAGATAAGAGTGAAGTACTGCATAAAGGCGATGACGGTGGTGGCGGAAGAACGTCCGTTTGCCACGAAATATGCGCTTACCGCAATGACAGCGACAATGCCCATATTCATTAAGAGCGTCATAACGGGGTTTACGACACCCATAATTATTCCTGCTCTGCTTTCGTTTCTTTTCAGTGTTCTGTTTGCTTCATCATAGCGCGCATTTTCGTAATCGACCTTGGAAAGTGCCTTGATTACGCGGATTCCCTGCGCGTCCTCGCGCACGACTCTTACCATTCCGTCGACGGATTGCTGTACCTTTGAGTAGAGCGGTACGCCCATACGCGAGATGCTGTATACTACTATAAAGATAAGGGGAAGCGTCGCTATCATAACGAGAGCGAGCTTTCTGTCCATCAGCATAGTGATGAAGGTTCCACCAAGCAGAAGAATAGGCGCGCGGATTCCCATTCTTTGCATCATTCCGATGAAGTTCTGTACGTTATAGGTGTCCGACGTTATTCTCGATTCAAGAGAGGGAATAGTGAAGCGGTCGATGCTTCTTGCCGATAGGTGAAGCGTTTTTGAAAACAGGTCACGTCTCATATGCGTCGAGAAAATCATTGTCGTTTTCGCCGCCATTCTGTTTGCGGTTATGTTTCCAAGACTTGCGATAATAGCGCAGACTATCATAAGAATTCCGTAGAAGAGAATGCTTTTAATCTCGTTCTTTACTATTACGTGTTCAAGTATGTAGCTTAAGAGAAAGGGGATAAAAAGCTCGGATAACGTGCCTATTATCTTGATGATAGTGCCGACCGTTATTCTTTTGGATAACGGCTTCAAATAGTCAAAAACCCACTTCATTTTTCCACCTCTTGACTCTCGATTATCTCTCTTGCGCGCGTCTGCATACGCTCAAGCACCGAGTTGAATATATCAAGCTCGCTTTGAGGTATTCCCTCGGACAAAAGCGACATCCACTCGGCAGACGCTTCCTTGATTTCAGGCAGAACGGCGAGCATTTTTTCGGTAGGATAGACCGAAAACTGACGCTTGTCGTTAGGTAGAGATTTTCTTATGATATATCCGTTTTCTTCGAGCGTGTTTAAAGCTCTTGCGACAGTGCTCTTGTTAAGACATAATTCTCGCGCAATATCCTCTTGCGAGCGCCCTTGCTCGCGGCATATAGCTAAAGCGAAGGCATAATGCGAGACCGACAGGTCCTTTGCCGATATTTTTGCACCTCGGTATATCGCTTGCGAACGGCTGATATTATTCAGCATCTTCATAAATTTTGACATAAAGTCCCCCACAAAATATAATAGTTGCACTTGCAACAGTTTCGCCTGCAACCATTATATCAAAGGGCGCCGTGAAAGTCAATGGTTTTGCGCCCTTTAAATAAAAGTTTTATACTATACGAAAAGCCGATGAGGAATCGAAAGAGACCTCATCGGCTAATTTTACGTTTATCTGACTACCGAAGAATGCCTATAAATATAGAATTCTTCTTGGCTCGGCATCCATTTCTTTTCTTTTTCGGGGAAAGTGGAGTCAAATGCTTCGACCGCGGCGACGTCCTCACAGCAGTCGGCGGCGGTGGAAGGGATATACATCCACTTTCTGCCGTCAAGCGCGCCCGACACAAGCTCGCAGACGAGAAGTGCTGTCGGGAAATTGCCGTCAAATACAAAGCTGACGTTCTTCTTTTTGCAGCTGACAAATCCGCGCCCA
>JAZOOB010000086.1:0-23082 GCA_045654845.1 Eubacteriales bacterium
TACGGCTTTCGCCGCATGATATACTTGCCGATGGCAAGTATGATATAATATCCGTTCCTTCATACGCGTAGCGTATATCATCTGCAAAGCAGATATCATAGCGTAAGCTATATCATCCGTGACCGCAGGGAACGGATATCATTGAAAACAGCCATTTGCTTTCGCAAATGGCTGTTTTCTTGGCGTACCTTGAGGGACTCGAACCCCCGACCTACTGCTTAGAAGGCAGTTGCTCTATCCAGCTGAGCTAAAGGTACATAACCGGATAACGACTTGTATTATAACAAAAATAAAATAGTTTGTCAAGTCTTTTTTGAAATATTTAAGTTTTTTTCTGCGCTTATGCAATAAAATGAAATCGCCCGATGAAAATCGGGCGATTTTTCTTTATTTATCCTCTTTTAAAAGCTCACTCATTGAGGTCGCAAGACCTGCAAGTGACTGAATATTTGAGGGAATGATGATTTTAGTAGCCTTTCCGTCGGCGATCTTGGCGAATGCTTCGAGGCTCTTAAGAGCTATTACAGCTTCGCTGGGTGCTACGTCGTTTAGCATCTTAGCGCCCTTTGCGGTCGCCTGCTGAACCTGAAGTATTGCCTCTGCCTCACCCTCTGCTTCGCGGATCTTGGACTCGCGGTTCGCTTCTGCGCGAAGGATGGCCGCCTGCTTCTCTGCCTCTGCTTCAAGAATCATAGACTGCTTACGACCTTCTGCCACGAGAATGGCACTGTTCTTTTCACCCTCTGCGCGAAGGATAGACTCACGGCGCTCACGCTCGGCCTTCATCTGCTTTTCCATAGCCTCCTGAATTTCCTTCGGGGGCATTATGTTTTTAAGCTCTACTCTGTTTACCTTTATACCCCACGAGTCTGTCGCCTCGTCGAGAATGGCGCGCATTTTCGTATTTATCACGTCGCGCGAGGTGAGTGTCGCGTCAAGGTCAAGCTCGCCTATTATATTACGAAGGGTTGTAGCTGTAAGGTTTTCAATAGCGAACAACGGGTTTGTCACACCGTACGCGTAAAGCTTACAGTCAGTGATCTGATAGAATACCACCGTATCTATCTGCATTCTTACGTTATCCTTAGTTATAACGGGCTGGGGCGGGAAATCCACTACCTGCTCCATAATTATAATTTCCTTCGCTATCTTATCAAAGAAAGGAAGCTTAATATGGAATCCCGTTTTCCACGTGGTGTGATAGGCACCGAGACGCTCGATAATTACGGCGTGTGCCTGAGGAACGATTTTAATGTTAGATATTACGATAACAAAAAACAGTACGACCAAAATTACAGGAACTACGAATTGCATAATATACCTCCAAAAAAATTATTTACAAATGAGTTTTACTCCTTCTATTGCCACGATAGAAACCACCTCGCCCACCTCAAAGGTCTTTTCGGGGTCGGCAGAACGGGCAGACCAGAGCTGATTACAAACCTTTACCTGTCCAGAGCCTGCGAGGTTATGTATCTTATCTACCACCAAGCCCTTTTCTCCTATTATTGCCTCTAAATTCAATTTTGCGCCTTTTTTCTTAAACTTATCCTTAAATACGAACTTAAAAAGAAAGATAAAAGAGGCGGACAAAACAACGAAGACGGCAATCTGTATGGGAAACGGTACGTTAAAGAGTGTGAGAATCAAAGAAACTATAGCAGAGGGCACGAACCAGATAGAAACCATATTCGGTGTCAACACCTCTATAACTACGGCAATAACAATAAGTACCGCCCAAAAAATCTGTATACCAATCATAAATATCCTCCTATATAATCATACAGTATTATATATTAATAATTGTAACACAATAATAACTAAAAGTAAAGATTTTTCGCATAAGTAATAATTTTTTGATACGTATTATATATTTTAAATAGGCTGAAAGGCGTTTGGTAAAAAATAACTTGACAAAATTCTCGAAATAGTATAAAATAGACGAGGTTATGATTTTTTTAAAAAGGATTTGCAATTTATGGTGAACAAGTACAAGCTTGCTGGCCAGTTTGCTGAGTTTAAAAACCTCAGAGATATGGTCTACAAAAGTCAAGAGACCTTCCAAGACAAGACTCTTTATATATACACTGAAAATGATGAAAGAAAGGAATGGAGCTATAACGATTTAAGAAGCAATATGGACGCTCTGGGTACGGCTTTTTCTAAGCTCGGACTTATGGGCAAGCGCATTGCCATAATCGGTGAAACCCATCCTATGTATACTACGACCTATCTCGCTACCGTAAGCGGTAACGGAACGGTCATTCCTCTCGATAAAGAGCTGGACATGACGCAGGTGGTCGGATTTCTCAATCATTCCGAGGCTGACGCTATCGCGTATACGGGCTCGTTTAACAAGAAAATCGAGGCTGTAAAGGACGAGCTTCCCAATATGAAGCTTTATATTCCCATTCAGCCCGACGAAAGCTATGAAAAGAGCGAGAACGTAATAAGCGCGTCCGACCTCATCGAAATCGGTAAAGCCGAGCTCTCAAACGGCAACACCTCGTTTACAGAGCTTGAAATAGACGTAGAAAAGCGTAGCGCTATTCTCTTCACCTCTGGTACGACGGGAACGAGCAAGGGCGTTATGCTCTCTCATAAGAATATAATATTCACCCTTAACTCTTCGGTGAACTCGACCAGCTTCGACGAAAACTGCACCTTCATTTCCATTCTTCCTATACATCACTCCTACGAAATGATGTGCGGACAGCTTGGCGTGATTGCGATAGGTGCGACGGAGCTTATAAACGACAGCTTGAAAAAGGTCCTCAAAAACCTGCGCGAATTCCAGCCTACCACTATGATAATGGTTCCTATGGTACTGGAAACTATGCACAAGAAGGTCTGGGACGAGATACGTAAGAAGGGACTTGAAAGCAAGGTACGCCTCGCTATGAAGATGAACTCCGCGCTCCTTAAGGTAGGCGTGGACGTACGCGAAAAGCTCTTCGGACAGATAACCTCTGCCTTTGGCGGAAAGCTCAAGTGTATCGTATGCGGTGGTGCGCCTGTTTCCCCCGAAATCGTGCGCGATTTCCACCAGTTCGGTATAATGGTGCTTGAGGGCTACGGAATCACCGAATGCTCTCCCTTAGTTGCGGTAACCCCCTACGGTCGCGTCAGACTTCACTCCGTCGGTCCTGCAATACAGAATATCGACGTAAAGGTAGATTATGACGAAGGACAGAAAACGGGCGAGATACTCGTAAAGGGTGACAACGTAATGCTCGGCTACTTCAAGGACGAGCAGGCGACCGCTGACGTATTCACCGAGGACGGATATTTCCGCACAGGCGATATAGGATATATAAAAGACGGTTATATCTATATTACGGGACGCAAAAAGAACGTCATCATTCTAAGTAACGGTAAAAACGTATTCCCCGAGGAAATAGAAGAATATATTTCACGTATTCCCTTCGTACTCGAATCTGTCGTACTCGGCAGAGAGAATGCGAACGGAGAGGTCGCTATTACCGCAATAGTCGTGCCTGATATGAATAACCCCGAAATCGCAGGCAAGACACCCAGTGAGATTTATAGTGCGACGAAAGACGCAGTTATAAATATAAATAAGCATCTGCCCTCGTTCAAGCACGTCACAAACGTAGAGGTCAGATATGAAGAGTTCGAAAAGAACACTTCTAAAAAAATAAAGCGCTATAAAATCAAATAATAGCGCTTTGAATGAAATTTTGGAGGAATTTACAATGTTTGAAAAACTCAAAGACCTTCTCGTAGAGGAATTGAACGTCGACGCTGACGCCATTACTCTTGAGGCTGAGCTCACAAATGACCTCGGCATCAACTCTCTTGAGCTCGCTGACCTTATTCTTCTCTGCGAAGAAAAGTTCAACATCGTTATTGATGACGAGGATCTGCACACCTTTATCACAATAGGTGACGTAGTAAAATATTTGGACGCTCACTATAACTGAGCTTTCAAATCATCTAATATTAAGAAGGCGACTTTACATAGACCAAGACTATATTTTCATTTTCGTTTTCAAAGTCACAGTCATTCTTAATGTAATCAGCTTTTTGAAGGAGATAACGAGTAACGTCGTTATCTCCTTTAAAATTTTCACCCGACACGAAGCAGTTTATTCTTCCCTCTTTTTTAAAGTGACGGACCGCCCTTAGCATATTAGAGCGAAAGGTCTTGCAAATCGGGTTTTCACAGCTGAACTTTATTATATCGACGCCTCGCACGAAGGCAGAGGCGATAGCAAATTCTATCTGCTTGAATGCATTTTCATATTTGCCCGACGAGGTGTCGAGCTCTATTGTTTCTATAAATTTCACAGCTTTGTCCTTAAAAAATTATTTATCTACTCTATTTCTTTCCTTGCCATCGCAAAAGGCCTCTATGTTCTTCACGATTTCAGAAAGGCAGCGCTCTCTGGACTCATAAGCGCCCCACGCCATATGAGGTGTGAGCAATACGTTATCGCGGTCAAGTATGAAATAGAAGGGATGGTTTTCCGAAAAGGGCTCTACCGAATAGACGTCTGTACCGAAGCCACCTATTCTATTTTCCTCTATAGCCTTTGCAATAGCGTTTTCGTCGGTGACGGCACCGCGCGCCACGTTTACGAGCACCACGTCCTTTTTCATAAGGGCGATATGCTCTTCGTCTATTAGACCTCTGGTGCTATCCGAAAGAGGCAGATGTATAGTGATTATATCGGATTCTTTGCAAAGCTTTTCAAGAGAAACGCACTCAAATTCTTCATCGGGCTTCCTCTTATATGCAAGGACTCGGCAACCCATAATGCGAGCGCATCTCGCCACCTGTCTGCCTATGTTACCAAGACCGATGACGCCCCACGTCTTGCCACAAAGCTCGTGATAGACAGGGGTAAGCGAGTTTGCTACTCCGCTTCTTGTATAATCTCCACGCTTAACGTAAGAGGAATATTCGGGAATATGGGTATAGAGTGAAAGTGCCAGAGAAAGAGCTACCTGAGCAACACTGTGTGTAGAATATCCCACCACGTTTGCCACACCTATTCCTCTTTTTCTGCACGCCTCGACGTCGACGTTATCATATCCCGTAGCTGCAAGACAGATGAGCTTAAGGTTTTTAGCATAGTCGAGATTGCTCTCGTTCATTTTTATTTTATTAATTACCAAAACGTCGGCATCTGCAATTCTCTCTATAACCTCTTTTTCATTCGAGGTCTTGTATTCGGTCACCTCACCCACCGAGTAAAGAGGGGAAAGCGAGAGGTCCTCGCCGAGAGTAGCGCCGTCTAAAACAACTATCTTCATAATTTTCTCCAAATCTTTATTGCTTTATAGGATAAGTATATCATAAACCAAAGGAAAAAACAAGAACGAAATCGCTACGCGATGAAATCTGCTAAAGCAGATGAAATCCAAGTATCACTTGGATGAAATTAAATCCACCCACCCGACGTCAAGTCGGATTTCATTCCACAAAGTGAAATTTCATCGTGAATACGATTTAACCCACCCGTCAGGGTGGATTTAACTGAAAAGACTCAGAATTGGACACAATTCTGAGTCTTTTCTTGGTGCTCCTGTGGAGATTCGAACTCCAGACCCCTTGATTAAAAGTCAAGTGCTCTACCGGCTGAGCTACAGGGGCAAATGCTTTTCATACCGTACTTGCCTATAATACCATATTATTCTCGTTTTGTCAATAGTTTTTATGCTTTTTCTTATTCCCTTTTTATGCTTTTTTCTTTTCAAATAGTGATTTGTCAAAAAAACGGCAGTCATTTTCTGCAACTTATGACTACCGTTTTTCTCTTTGTTTTTGAAAAGCCTATCGCTTAAAGACCGTAGACGCCATTTTCATATAGTGAGCCTTCTATCTTTAAAAGTCTGTTATATTTCGCTACTCGCTCGCTTCGGCAGGGCGCGCCTGTCTTTATAAAGGGTGAATTAACACCTACCGAGACGTCGGCTATCGTGGTATCCTCGGTTTCTCCCGACCTATGCGAAAGTATGGTAGTAAAGGAAGCTCTCTTCGCCATCTCTATTACGTTTAAGGTTTCTGTGAGTGTTCCTATCTGATTCGGCTTTATAAGAATACTGTTTCCCGATTTTCCATCTATTCCGACCTTCAATCTCGAGGTATTGGTTACGAAAAGGTCGTCGCCCACAAGCCTCACCTTATCCCCTATTTCGCGAGTCATACGGCTCCAGCCGTCGAAATCCGACTCACCGAGTCCGTCCTCTATGGATATAATGGGGTATTTCTCACAAAGGCGACGCCAATACGAAATAAGCTCGTCTGTCGTGTAGGACTTCTTTCCCTTCGGTGTTTTATAATTCGCTCCGTCCTTCCACTCTGTCGCCGCACAGTCGAGGGCTATCGCGATAGACGAGGTATCATAGCCCGCCTCTATTATCGCTTCACAAAGCAATTCTATCGCCTTTTCATCACTTTCAAGGTCGGGTGCATATCCACCCTCATCACCTACCCCGACGGAAAGCCCCTTCTTTTTGAGCATTTTTCCGAGTGTATGGTACACCTCGCTTCCCATTCGTAACGCGTCGGAAAAGCGTTCTGCGCCTACGGGCACTATCATAAATTCCTGTATATCGACGTTATTTGACGCGTGCGCACCGCCATTCAGTATATTCATCATAGGTATAGGAAGCCTGTTTGCACTCACACCGCCTATATATCTGAAAAGTGGAATCGAAAGTGAGCTTGCCGCCGCACGTGCAGAGGCGAGTGAGACCGCCAAAATTGCATTAGCTCCTAATTTAGATTTATTGTCCGTGCCGTCGAGAAGCAGCATCGTCGCATCTATTTCATTTTGGTCGTAGGCGGAAATCCCACTTAAAGCAGGTGAAATTAGCTTATTTACGTGATATACCGCGTCAAGCACACCCTTTCCCCCATATCTTTTCTTCGCGGTGTCGCGAAGCTCTACCGCTTCAAAGCTACCCGTAGAAGCCCCCGACGGAACACCTGCAACACCGACGCTTCCGTCACTTAAAAGGACTGTCGCCTCTATCGTCGGATTACCTCTTGAATCTAAAATTTCTCTCGCACTGACGCGAGCAAATTGCACCTTTGCCATAAATTATCCCTCCTCTTTTATAAAACTATTATTCTCAGTCTATAATAAAAAAATACCAAATAAAAAATGATGTCACATTTTTTTCGGTATCATATACTGAAAATAAAGTATTTATAAGGGGGAAATTATGATAATACATACAGTAGAAAGCGGGGACACGCTGTATAAGATAGCGAAAAAATACGGCGTTTCACCCGATAAAATCGCAAGCGATAATGGGATTATGGACAAAAACAGTCTGACAGTCGGGCAAAACGTAGTAATTTTAATACCCGAAAAGACCTATACTGTAAGACGTGGTGATACCTTGAGCTCCATAGCGCAAAGATTCAATACTACCGTACTTGAGCTTCTGCAGAACAATCCTGAGCTTATGGGAAAGACAGACGTATATACAGGAGAGGTACTGACTATATCCTATCCTTCACCCGCGTATGGAAGCATTACCGTAAACGGCTTCGCCTTTCCCAATATACAGACAGAGGTTCTGCAAAAGACTCTTCCATATCTCACTTATCTTTCAATATTTTCACATAGCGTAAGGGCAGACGGAACGCTCTCGGAAATCAATGATTCAAGTCTGATAGCCGAGGCAAAGAAGTATAGAGTTCTTCCCGTTATGGTGCTCACCAATCTTTCCGAGCGTGGCGGATTTTCAAGCTCTCTTGTAGAGGAAGTGCTGAATAACGAAGCACTTCAGGACAAAATAATAGAGTCTATATATGAGAGATTAAAGGAGCGTGGATATAGTGGCGTCGACGTGGACTTCGAATATATCGGTGCGACAAACGCGCAAAAGTACACCGATTTCATAAATAAATTAAGGCAGAGGATTTGTCCTGACGGATATTTTGTATTCGTAGACCTACCGCCCAAGACCTCGGAAGAGCAAAGAGGGCTACTTTATGAGGGGCAGATTTATTCACAGCTCGGGGATGCGGCAAACTCTCTTATGCTTATGACGTACGAGTGGGGATACACCTTCAGTCCTCCCATGCCCGTCGCTCCTATCGACAAGGTTCGAAACGTCGCAGAGTTTGCAAGTCGGGAAATTTCACCCGAAAAGCTCACACTCGGTATTCCAAACTACGGATATGAGTGGACGCTTCCCTTTGTTGAGGGTGAATCAAGAGCGAGAAGTCTTTCTAATACAGAGGCACTTTCACTTGCAAAACAGAAAAACGCGAGAATAGAATACGACGCGGTAGCACAAACGCCATATTTCATTTTCTATGAAAGAGAAAATGGGAAGGCTGTCGAACACATCGTCTATTTTGAGGACGCGAACAGTATAAAAGCCAAGCTCGACTTGGCGTACGAGCTTGGCTTTAAGGGTGTGGGATTCTGGAACGTTATGAAATTCTTCCCACAAGCGTGGCTTGTTTTAAATTCAATGTTCAATATTATAAAGGGCTACGACACTGCAAACGTCTGCAAAAATTAGTGCAAAATCAGATTTATTTGCAGGCAGAATAGCTTTTCAATGAATGCCGAAAAGAAGTTTTGCATTGTTTTCGGTAATCTTCGCCGCCTCTTCTTTTTCTATTCCCCAAACCTCTGCGAGCGTCTGATTTGTAAATTCAAGATATCCCGAATGATTTACCTTTCCTCTATGAGGGTGAGGTGCAAGATAGGGCGCATCGGTCTCTATAAGCACGCGGTCATGAGGTAATTTTTTTGCTACCTCTCTCACTCTTTCTGCATTCTTGAAGGTGAGAGTACCGGAAAAGGAAATATACCAACCGCGATTTATAAGGTCCTTTGCCATCTCGTAGCTTCCACTATAGCTATGGAAAACTCCGACCATGTTCTTTCTGTCGGCAACGGCGTCGAAGCAATCGCCGTGCGCTTCTCTATCGTGGATTATTACGGGGATGGAAAGCTTTTCGGCAAGGTCGAGCTGAGAATAAAAATATTCCTTCTGCCTTGATTTTTCTATCGGTTCCCAATGATAATCAAGCCCGATTTCACCAAGCGCTACTATCTTATCTCTGTTTGAGGTGATAAGAGCCTCGAGGTCAAAAAGCGCTTTTTGCATATCCGAAATTTCCTTACAGTCGCTCGGATGGATGCCCGCGCCTACGTACATTATATCGAAATTTCTCGCTTGCTCGAGCGCTATTTTTGAGTTTTCTATATTCGTACCTACGTTTATTACGTAGGATACCTTATTATCTTTTTTGAGGGAGTCGATAAGCTTATCGACTCCCTCGCCAAATTCGTCCATCAACTTCGCATCGTAATAATGCGCATGAGAATCAAAATACATAAATTTATCTTACCCTTTCGCCAAGAGGGGTGTCCTTATCGAGAAATACTACTCTGATTTCTTCCTCTCCCGATGCCAAGAGCATTCCCTTGCTCTCTACTCCGCAAAGGGTCGCGGGGGCGAGATTCGCTACTATTACGACCTTCTTACCTATAAGGTCCTCGGGCTCGTAGAATTTAGCAATACCGGAAACAATCTGTCTCTTCTCATAGCCGAGGTCTACCTGAAGCTTCAAGAGCTTTTTCGCCTTCGGTACCTTTTCACACGCGATTATCTGCGCTGTGCGAAGCTCTACCGCCTTGAAAGCGTCTATCGCGATAGTCTCCTCGTGCTCGGGCTCCTCTACTACCTTCTCTTCTGCTTTTTCTTCAGCCTTCTTCTTTTCTTCAAGCTTCTTGTAGAATGCGGCCTCGTCAACACGAGCAAAAAGTACGGAAGCCTCTCCAAGCTTAGCTTCGGACTTCAAAGCACCGAATTCACTTATACTCTCATAAGAGCTTATATCCGTACCGAGCTGAGAGAATATCTTCTCTGCAGTCGTAGGTATGAAGGGAGTGAGCAATACCGCGCCTACGCGGATAGTTTCAAGAAGATTATAGATAACAGTACCCAAACGAGCCTTGTTCGCTTCATCCTTCGCAAGTACCCAAGGTGTTGTCTCGTCGATATACTTATTTGCGCGACGAAGCATCGAGAAGATAGCCTCCAAAGCGTCTGCTATATGGTAAGAATCCATACAAGCCTTAGCTTCCTTTATCGCGTCCTTTACAGTAGCTTTGAGATCCTTGTCAAGCTCGGTCTCTTCTGCAGGTGTGGGAATTATTCCACCGAAATACTTCTGAGTCATCGCGTGAGTACGGCTCACGAGGTTTCCTAAGTTATTTGCAAGGTCGGTATTATATCTGTTTATAACGTTTTCATAGGTGATGCTTCCGTCGTTTGCATAGGGCATTTCGGAAAGTGCGTAGTAACGAACGCCGTCAACACCGAATTCCTCTGCGAGCTCGTCGGCATAAACCACGTTTCCGCGAGATTTCGACATCTTATCAGCTCCGAAGTTGAACCACGGGTGACCGAATACCTTTTTCGGCAATTCAACGCCAAGTGCCATAAGTATAATAGGCCAATAGATAGTGTGGAAGCGAAGAATGTCCTTTCCTATAATATGAACGTCGGCAGGCCAATACTTATTGAACAAGTCGGGCTGTTTTTCGTTATAGGGATCGTATCCGAGTGCGGTGATATAGTTCGAAAGCGCGTCTATCCAAACGTAGATTACGTGCTTATCGTCAAAGGTAACGGGAACGCCCCACTTAAACGAGGTTCTCGAAACGCAGAGGTCCTGCAATCCTGCTTTAAGGAAGTTGTTTACCATTTCCTTTTTGCGAGATTCGGGCTCGATAAACTCCACGTGATTTTCAATATAGTCGATAAGTCTGTCTGCGTACTTGCTCATAGCGAAGAAGTATGCTTCTTCCTTCGTCTTCTGCACAGGTCTGCCACAGTCTGGGCACTTTCCGTCTACTGCCTGCGTGTCGGTAAAGAAGGACTCACAGGGGGTACAGTACCAGCCCTCGTAGTAGCCCTTATAGATATCTCCCTGCTCATAGAGCTTCTTGAAGATATTCTGTACGGACTTCACGTGATAGTCGTCGGTGGTACGAATAAACTTATCGTAGCTTGCGCCCATCAAGTCCCATATCTTCTGTATCTCGCCCGAAACGTTATCGACGTACTTCTGAGGGGTTATTCCACTCTCGTTTGCGAGTGATTCTATCTTCTGTCCGTGCTCGTCTGTACCCGTGAGGAAGAAAACGTCCTTTCCTATCTGGCGCTGATATCTCGCTAGCGCGTCGGTCATAATTATCTCGTATGTATTGCCAAAGTGAGGCTTACGAGAGCTATATGCGATAGCGCTGGTTATATAAAACTTTTCTTTTTCAGCCATTTTCATTCTCCTGTCTGCAAGAATTTCATTTTAATTCATAAACATAGTTAGTATATCACATTTTTCCCGAATTTACAATATATAACTCATTTATTTTTATTTTTTATCCAAATAATTAAAGTTTATTAAAATAAATTGACAAGGGCAAAAAAAATTGCTATAATATTTTTATAGTTTACAGAAAGGATAAGGGTCTATGAGAAAAATTTTTTCTGATATGTTAGGCAACGAAAAAGCCAAGACTTCAATAGGAAAAAGTATCATAGACGACACTCTTTCTCACGCGTATATTATAGAGGGGCCCGAGGGTAGCGGAAAAGAGATGCTCGCTTACAGAATAGCGGCGGCACTGAACTGCGAAAACAAGAAAAACGAGGGTCATTCCCTCCCCTGTATGCGCTGTGAAAGCTGTAAAAAAATCCTCTCTGACAACTCTCCCGACGTGTATCACTTAAGACGCGAAGAGGACAAAGCGACTATAAACGTACCCGCTATAAGAGAGATGCGCTCCGACGTCTTTCTTTCTGCCTCCGAGTCGGAATATAAGGTGTATATCATACACGAAGCGCACCTTATGAACGACGCCTCACAGAATGCACTTTTAAAGGTGCTTGAAGAGCCGCCCGAAAAGGTAATAATGCTCCTTCTCTGCAATGCGACAGACAAGATTCTGACGACGGTAAAGAGCCGTGCTCAGCTGATAAGAACTTCTCTTTTCGACTTCGACGAGATGAAGGAATTTCTGCTGAATAACAACAATTCAGCATCCTCACTTTACAGTCAGTCAAAGGAAAAATTTTTCATAGCTGTAAAGGCGAGTCAAGGAAGCATTGGACGCGCCCTCGAATTCATAAACCCGAAGGAAATGTCGGGTATATTGAAAAAAAGAGACGTGGTAGACGGAATAATCGAAGCGATAGAGAAAAAAGCCGATTTCGTGGCTTTTCACACCGCATTTTCTGCTCTTTCCCAAAAAAGACTTCAGCTTTGCGACGAGCTTTCGCTCCTTTTCTCTGCGCTCCGCGACCTTATACTACTGAAAAAGTGTGATGACGCTCCGCTTATCTACTATTACGACGCAAACGAGGCTATGCATATTTCTGAAAAGATAGGCATAAATAGATTATATGAAATTTCCGACTCCGTATTTAAGGCTATTTCAAATCTTAATCAAAGCTCAAATATAACGCTGACGGTAAACACGCTTTTAAACGAACTAAAAAAATAGGTAACGATAGGAACTTTTATGGATAACGAAAAAATAAAAAAGGGCGAAGAGCTTCAAGACACGCCCGAAAAGGAAATTATAAACGAAAACGAGCCCGTAGAAATAGTGGGAATATCCTTCCGTCAGGCGAGCAAGATATACTACTTCGCGCCTAATGGAATAAAGCTTAACGTAGGTGATTTCGCTATTGTAGAGACCGCGCGCGGTCTTGAATACGGAAAGGTACTTGTACCGAACAAGATACTTAAAATGTCAGAGGTCGTTTCTCCTCTTAAAAGCGTAATAAGAAAGGCGACCGAGGACGACAGAGAGCGATACGAAAAGAATAAGCTCTTGGAAGTCGACGCTATGAAGATATGCAAGGAAAAAATTGAGCACTTCAAGCTTGAAATGAACCTTGTAGACGTAGAATACACCTTCGATAACAGTAAGCTTCTCTTCTACTTTACGGCAGAGGGCAGAGTCGATTTCCGTGAGCTTGTAAAGAACCTCGCTTCTGTTTTCAAGACGAGAATAGAGCTCCGTCAGATAGGAATACGCGACGAAGCTAAAATAATGGGCGGACTTGGAAGCTGTGGCAGACCATTCTGCTGCTCGGAATTCCTTTCCGACTTCGCTCAGGTTTCTATAAAAATGGCGAAGGAACAGAACTTCTCGCTCAACTCCGCGAAAATATCCGGAAGCTGTGGAAGACTTATGTGCTGCCTGCGCTACGAGCATGAAACCTACGAAGAGGCGCTTAAAACCACGCCTCACGTGAACTCCACCGTAAGCACCCCTGCGGGCAACGGCATTATTATCGAAACCAGACCTCTTTTACAGCTCGTAAAGGTACGTCTTGACGAAAAGCCCGAAAATCCCCGACTCTTTGCTTGCGAGGAAATAAAGGTCATAAAGAGCGCAAAAAACAACAATAACAGTCAAAATGATGAAAAATTAGACGAAATTCCCGAATAAACTAAAAATTTTTCAAAAAAACTCTAATTTCCTATTGATTTTTTTTATATATGTGTTAGAATTAGTTGTAAACTATTTTGGAGGTATACGATTATGGCATACAAAATTACTGACGATTGCATTGCTTGCGGCGCGTGCGCTGACGAGTGTCCCGTAGGTGCAATTAGCGAAGGCGACGGAAAGTACGTTATCAACGCTGATGAGTGCGTTTCGTGCGGCGCTTGCGCTGGTACCTGCCCTGTTTCTGCTCCCGTAGAAGAGTAATTCAGAATAGGCGCAAAAAAGCGGAGAGGCGACTTGCTCGCTTCTCCGCTTTTTATAAAAACAGTTTACACTTATAAAAACGAACTTAAAGGTATATAGATGAAAAAAGACGTTTTGCTTTTCGAGGGCGAACATATCGACGTAGTAAATGACGATATTTCGCTTATACAAAGAGATTCGGGCTTGAAGCTGGGTACAGACGCACTTCTGCTCGCTTCTTATATCCGTCCACAGCCGAATGCTACTGCAATAGAGCTTGGCGGCGGCTCTGGAATCATCTCCTTTTTGTGCGCACAAAGAAAAAAGCTCGGATTTATTACCTGTGTAGAGATTCAGGAAAAATTCGCTTCCATAATTGAGCGCAATATTGAATTAAACGGTCTTGACGATAAGGTCAAATGCCTTTCTGCTGACGTGCGCGACTTGAAAACGCACGTAAAAGAGGAATGCGACGTAGTGTTCTCAAACCCTCCGTATATGACGACGGGAGGTGCTATGAATGCAAGCGACGAAAAGACGATAGCTAGGCACGAAATATTCGGCACTATCGAGGATTTCTGCAAATCGGCCACTCTGTGCTTAAAATACGGTGGACTCTTTTACTGTGTCTACCGTCCTGACAGGCTCTCTGACCTTATGTTCAGCTTACGAAAAAACGGATTAGAGCCGAAAAGAATGACCTTCGTGCACGCTAATTACAAATCAATTCCCTCTATGGTACTTGTAGAGGCGAAAAAGGGCGCTAAATGCGGATGTAAGATAAGCGAGCCGTTTTTCATCTACCGTGATGAAGAAAACAAGATTTTCAGTGACGAGATGAACAAAATCTATGAAAAAGGAAGCTTCTGATAATGGGTAGCATTAAAAATACAGTCAAGGATTCTACGGGTAAAAACAAGGTAGAACAAAGCACCTTGTATCTTGTAGCCGTGCCGATAGGAAATCTCTCCGACTTCTCGGAAAGAGCTTTAAAGGTATTATCCGAGGTCGACTTTATTGCGGCGGAGGATACGAGAAACACGGGAATTCTTCTCGCGCGCTTTGGAATAAAGAAACCTCTTGTCAGCTACTTTGAGCACAACAAGCGTCAAAGAGGCGAGGAAATAGTTTCGAGAATAGAAAACGGTGAGAGCTGTGCGCTCGTGACCGACGCGGGAATGCCCGCCATAAGCGATCCCGGTGAGGACCTCGTAGCACTATGTGCAGAAAGAGGCATTACCGTCACGTGTGTGCCTGGGTGCTGTGCCGTAGTTACCGCGCTCGCGCTTTCGGGTCTTGCGACGGGCAGATTCGCATTTGAGGGCTTTTTATCCACCTCGAAGGGTGAACGCGCAAAGAGATTAGCCGAGATAAAAAATGAGAAAAGAACTCTCATTTTTTATGAAGCGCCCCACAAATTGAGAACTACTCTCGACGACCTTTTTGAGACGTTTGGTGATAGAAGAATTTCACTCTGCCGAGAATTAACCAAACTAAATGAAGAAATAATCCGCACTACAATTTCGGGCGCGATTGAAATGTACCGTGAAAAATCTCCTCGAGGCGAGTACGTACTCGTAATGGAAGGGGAAAGCAAAGGTGAAAAAAGCGCGTCTACCGAAGAAGAAAATCCGCTTCTTTCGCTTTCTATACACGAGCACGTTTCTCACTACGAAGAAAGCGGTCTTGCCCGTATGGACGCGATAAAGGCGGCGGCAAAGGATAGAGGCATGACGAAAAGCGAGCTTTATAAGCTCCTTAATTCGTAACTTCAACTAATATAATGACAAAACACCCCGACGGGTCAGAACCGTCGGGGTGTTTTTCGTCGGCAAAAATTTTTTCGCCTTTTTAATACTTATTTTGCTTTTTCGTAATTCTGTATTTAACGTAGGTATTTCTCGACACGGCAACAACTGCGCACAAAACCTTCTTTGCTCCGTTTTTGCGCAATTTTCTCGCGCCTGCTGAAAGCGTCGCGCCACTTGTAACGATATCGTCCATAAGAATGACAGTCTTCCCTTTTATATCTACGTTTTCTGGATTTGCAAAGGAAAGTCTTATGCTTTTCATTCTCTCGGCATAAGAAAGAGTCTTTTGCTCGACGTCGGAATCTCTTTTGAGTAGGCGTGCAAAGGGTAGTCCGAGCTTTTCTGCCGTTTTGGAAGAAAGTATCTCCATATGGTCGTATCCGTACCTGTTTATCGCGCGCTTGCTTCTCGGCGCGTAGGTAATTATACAGTCGGCGTCGGGCTTTAACACCTCGCTTACGTTTTTGGCAAGCTCGCTTGAAAGAAACTCGACTACGTGATATTCCGACTTCTTTTTGAGCTTGAATATCATTTTGTTTATGACGTAATCGTTTGAAGCAGGCTGATAGACCGTCAATTTTGATAGCTGGGATACTCTTGCCCTCTCAAGATTCTCGGTACTACAAGAGCATTCGGCAAGTGGCTTCTGACACTTAGCACACTCCTTATCCCTCTCCATTTCATATACGAGATGACAGCTCTGACAAAGACAGCTTTTTGGTAAAGGGGAAAGGCGCTCACCGCAACCCGCACATTTCGGCACGAACAAGAGGTCGAGAAAATATTCGAATGCAGTCTTAAAAGACATAATTACTTTTTGATATATCCGTCCTTGAGTCCTACTACACGGTTAAAGGTGTTTTCGTACTTAGTATCCTTTACGAAATATCCCGTACGTACGAACTGGAACTTGTCCCCTGCCTTAGCGTCCTCGAGCGAGGGCTCTATCTTACAATTTTCGATAGTAGTAACAGAATCGGTGTTGAGATAATCACCGTATCCCTTTCCTTCGGGAATGTCGGCGACGTTCTGTATAGTGAAAAGATGCTCGTAGAGCTTAACCGTGCATTCCTTCGCATAAGGAACGGAAAGCCAGTGAATAGTACCCTTTATCTTTCTTCCGTCTACGGGGTTGCCGTTTCCTGTTTCAAGGTCACAGGTACAACGGATCTCCTTTATGCTTCCGTCCTCGTTTTTAACTATCTCATTACACTTAACGATATAAGCGCCCATAAGACGAACCTCTCCGTCGGGCTTAAGTCTATGGAACTTAGGCGGAGGTACTTCAGAAAAGTCGTCTGCATCAATATAAAGCTCACGGGTGAAGGGCACTTCTCTTCTCGTGCTCTCGGGATTCTGAGGATTATTAGGCAACGAGAAATATTCTACCTTATCCTCGGGATAGTTTGTGATAACTACCTTTATAGGCTTAAGAATTGCTATTCTTCTTTCTGCTGTGGTATTCAACTCCTCGCGGATACAATGCTCCAAAAGCTCGTAGTCAACTACGCTATACGCCTTTGAAACTCCTGCTCTCTCAACGAAGTCGAAAATAGCAGAGGGGGTGTATCCTCTTCTGCGAAGACCGCAGAGGGTGGGCATACGGGGGTCGTCCCATCCGTCGACAAGCTTGGTTTCAACGAGCTCGCGAAGGTATCTCTTACTCATAACGGTGTTCGTCACGTTAAGACGGGCAAACTCGTACTGATGAGGCTTTTTCTCAAAGCCGATATTATTAACTACCCAGTCGTAAAGCGGTCTGTGGTTCTCAAACTCGATAGAGCAAAGCGAGTGGGTAATTCCTTCAAGGGCGTCCTGAATAGGATGCGCGTAGTCGTAGAGGGGATAGATGCACCACTTATTTCCCTGTCTGTGATGGTCGGTATGAACTATACGGTAGATAGCGGGGTCACGCATATTCATATTAGGCGAGGACATATCTATCTTTGCGCGAAGAGTCTTTGCACCGTCGGGGAATTCGCCGTTCTTCATTCTCTCAAAGAGGTCGAGGTTTTCTTCAACAGAACGATCACGGTAGGGGCTGTTCTTACCCGCCTCGGTAAGTGTACCTCTGTATTCTCTCATCTCGTCGGGAGAAAGGTCGCAAACGTACGCCTTGCCGTCCTTTATAAGCTTTACCGCAAACTCATAGCATTTATCGAAATAGTCCGAGCCGTAGAAGATTCCACCCGTGGGAATTGCGCCGAGCCAAGTTAAATCCTCGTAGATAGACTGAACGTATTCATTATCCTCTTTTGCGGGGTTTGTATCATCATAACGAAGATTGAAAAGTCCGCCGTACTTCTTCGCGGTATTGCTGTTTATCCAGATAGCCTTAGCGCTTCCTATATGAAGATATCCATTAGGCTCGGGCGGAAAACGGGTATGAATCTTCAATTCGGGATTCTCTTCGAGATTCTTATCTATAATGTCGTGTATAAAATTTGACTTAATTTCTTCCATGTCTTTAAGCGTCAAAAACGCATCCTCCAATTATATATTTGCTCTATGGTTATAAATTTCTTCTTTTACAGTAGTGCTTCTGCCGTGTCCTGAATAGATTACGGTATCTCTGTCCAATTCCGAGAGGATTCTCGAAATAGACCTGTAAATCGCTTTTGTCGAGCCACCGTAAAGGTCGGTGCGCCCTATGTCACCGTCGGCAAAGATAGTGTCGCCAGTAAACGCGACTCCCTCTCCTATATAACAGCAACTACCCTCGGTGTGTCCTTCGGTTTGCATGACCTTAAGTTCACTGTCACCGAAGCGTATCACGTCGCCCTCTGAAACGATAACGTCTGCTTTGGGATACGTCTTGTCGCTTCCGAAGAAAATACGGTTTCCGTTTTGTATCGAATCGGTAAGCGCTATACTCGCCTTTTCGGTCGCGTAGATTTCTACGCCGTAATTCTTTTTCCAGTCCTCAAGCGCTATTACGTGGTCAAAATGCGCGTGAGTGAGTAGAATCTTTTTTACCTTCGGGGCGTCGGGACACTGTCGAAAAACGAAGTCGTAGCTGACCGAAGGGTCTATAATAACGCTCTCACTATTATCGTCTGATATGACGAGATAGGCATTCGACGCATAACCGCCAGAATAAAGAGAAATTATCTTCATAGCCCTTTTTCTTTCAATGAATAAAATGATACATAATAGTATACCACATTTTTTCGCGCTTGTCTACATTTTTTACAATTTATTTCTCGCTTTTCTCTACTTGCCGTCTTATTTTTTCTTTTCTACACTTAAAAGCTCTTTTTGCATATTATAGTATTGCGTACCCTTTTTCGAGAAAGGAGATAAAAATGCCAAATCGTACGATAAAAGTCGGCTCTATAACCTATGCGATGAAGGCAAGAAAGGCTCTCTCTGCCATTTCTGTAAGTTCAAAAATCTCAAAGATTACAGCCACAAACGGATGTGAATACAGCATTGTTTTTCCTGCCGAAGAGTACTACTCGGTAATTGCTGAACTAAAAAGGCAGAATATAAAATACGAAATAATCGGGTAAAAAGACATGATTTATTTTGACAACGCGGCGACCTCATTTCCCAAACCGAGCGCCGTAACGAAAGAAGTGGTACGCTGTCTTAACACCTATTGCGGAAATCCGGGAAGAAGCTCGCACAGAATGGCGCTTCTTGCCGCCGAAAAAATATATCAATGCCGAGAAAAAATCGCTTCTCTTATAAATATCCCTGCGCCTGAAAACGTGGTTTTCACCTATAACGCCACCTATGCTCTTAATATGGCAATTTATTGCGAAGCGAAGCAGAATTGCCATATTCTTATCAGTGATATGGAACACAACTCGGTATATAGGCCCGTATACAAGCTGAAAAAAGAGGGGATATGCGATTTTGACGTATTTAAAACCGACGGTGACGTAATCGAAAATATCACCTCGCTTTTAAAGAAAAACACCTCGCTTTTAGTCTGCACTCACGTTTCAAACGTAAGCGGAAGAATTCTGCCGATAGAGAAAATTGGTGCACTATGTAAAAAGAAAAAGATACGTTTCATTCTTGACGCCTCACAAAGTATAGGTCATACGAAAATAGATATGGAAAAAATAGGCTGTGATATTCTCTGCGCGCCCGCCCACAAAGGTCTTTTCGGAATACAGGGCGCGGGCTTTGCCGCCTTTAAAAGCGCAAAGAATATAAAGGAGCTTATCGTAGGTGGTAGCGGTGTGAACTCACTCTCACCCTTTATGCCCGACACTCTGCCCGAAAGGCTTGAAGCAGGGACGCTTTCCACACCTGCGATTGTAGCCCTCTCTGCTGGAATAGACTATATAAACGAGGTGGGCATAGACGTAATAGAAGAACGTGAAAGGATACTGCGGACTCTTTCACTGGAAAGACTGAAGAACACTAAAGGTGTAAAGGTCTACGACTTTGAAAAGGAATGCAGTAACGTAATATCGTTTTCGGTAGACGGCTTTTCTCCCTCCTATTTGGGTGAAAAGCTCGACGAGGCGGGGATATGTGTAAGAAGCGGATTTCACTGCTCTCCCTTAGCGCACAAAACTCTTTGTAGCCACGAAAATGGAAGTGTGCGAATGAGCTTAGGATATTTTAACACGGTAAACGAAATAGATACCTTCTACAAGGCTTTAAAGGAAATCATAAAATAAAAAGAGGTGCTTTCTCTATACGGGAAAGCACTCTCTTTTTTCACAGTATTTTTATTTTTTCGTCGATTTTTGTCTTTATTATAGACGCGCTTCTCTCTTTTAGTAAAAGCACAGATTCCTTTGGCGCATCGCCAAAGAGTGCCCTTGAGTCATTTGGAAGGGCAATTCTATACTCCTTATCCGAGCGATTTATAATCGTTATAAGTGCGCTTTTTTTAGTATAGCGCTCAAAAATCAAGAGGTCGTTATCAAGGTATATGAGCTTGAAATCAGCATCCTTATACAGCTTTTCCTTTTTTCGTATTGCGCCTATTTCTCGGTAAAAGGACAAAAGCTCTTCGTCGGTATTATGCCAAGGAAACGGCATTCGGTTAAAGGGGTCGCTATATCCCTCAAGTCCCACCTCGTCTCCGTAAAATATAGTGGGAACGCCCTCGACGGTCGCGAGAATTACGTACGCGAGGCGCAAAAGCTCCCTTCCCCTTTCGTAGTCCTCTTTTTTCATCTTGAAGCGGGAAATCTCTTCGTTTGTCATACCTTCTTTCGAGGGCGCTGAAAGGGCGGTTATGATTCTCTCGGTATCATGAGTACCTAAAAGATTCATCTGCGAATCAAGTATTCTTTTCGGGGTATTCGGCACGACCTCACAAAGCGCATATCGTAAAGCACCCTCATCTGCATAGCGAAGAAAATCTATTATTCCGCGACGCAAGGGATAATTCATCACTCCGTCAAGCTCATCTCCGAGATAATAGCTTCTTCGCAAGCCATAGGCGATTTTATTAGACGCGTCCTCCCACACCTCACCGTAAAGGATAGAGTCATCCGAATTTTTTGAAAGCTGATTTTTAATTCCCTTTATAAAATCGCTATCCAGCTCGTCTGCCACGTCAAGACGGAAGCCCTTTATCCCCATTTTTGCATAATGCGCTATTATTCCGCCATCTGCCAAGAAATATTCTCGACATTCCTTGTTTTTCAGATTCAATTTGGGAAGAATTCCTATGCCCCACCACGCTTCATAGTTATCGGGATGCTCGTGAAAGAAGTACCAATCGTAATAGGGCGAGTCCTTTGACTGATATGCACCAAGAGAATCGTAATTGCCATACTTATTAAAATATATACTGTCTGCGCCCGTATGGTTAAATACTCCGTCGAGGATAATTTTTATATCCCTTTTCTCTGCTTCCTTTATAAGTCTTTTAAAGGTCTTTTCATCACCTAAAAGAGCGTCTATCTTCATATAGTCGCCTGTATCGTATCTATGATTTGAATCTGCTTCGAATATAGGGCTTAAATATATACAGCCGACACCAAGCGAAGAAATATAGTCTAACTTTTCTATTATTCCGTCGTTATTACCGTCAAAGAATGGGTTATTGCGAAGAAAACCGCCTTGATGGTCGGGGAATTCGGGCACACCATTTTCCCAATCCTCATTAAGAATAGCGTCGTCTCTTACAGGCGTATTTCCCTTTCTTCTGAATCTGTCTACGAAGATATGATATATTGTCGTGCCGTATATCCATTTGGGCGCGGGATAACGAAAATCGCTTACGGTAAACTGAAAATCATAAAAGGGGCTATCGCATCCGCACTCAAATCTCATTTCTCCGTAGTATCCGTTTTTACGCGATACTATACAAGTCTGTGAGTTATATATCTCAATTCGGTAGAAATAAATGCCGATTTCGTCGGGTAAAAACTCGGCAGAATAAACGTCGTTCAAACCGTCAAGCCCCAAAAACGCGAGAGGAATTTTTTTGCTCGTGGAATAGGTGTCGTTTTTTATAGAGAGGAAAACGCTTTTAGACGCGAGCTGTCTCGGTATTTTCACAGTACAAACAAGACGCTTTTTTAAATCAAAGGCGGTGGTGTAGGCTCTTTTTTTCGCTTTTGCACTTAGAGTCACACTTCCCGTACAACAAAGGAATTTTTCCGTTTTTATCCGTAAATTCATCGCAAGCTCCGCTTATCCCTTTTCTATCGGGCTTATATGCCATATTCTATCGGCATATTCTTTTATACTGTTATCCGAGGAAAATCTGCCCGAGCGAGCTATATTGATAAGCGAGCGCCTGTTCCAATTCAGCCTATCCTTATAATCCTCTATCGCCATATCGTATTCGTATCGGTAGGAATCAAAGTCGGCAAGGCACATATATGGGTCTGAAATACCGTTTGGATTATTTATAAGATAATCGGCTATTGAAGAAAAATCAGTACCGCCTACCGAAGAATAAAGCCTGTCTACTGCTCTTCTCAATTTATTCGACTCTCTGTAATACTCGCTCGAATTATATCCACTCCTCCACAATTCGTCTACCTCTCTGGTATTCATACCGAAAATATAGATATTTTCGCGTCCGACCGCCTCTAAGATCTCGACGTTTGCGCCGTCAAGAGTTCCCATAGTGAGCGCGCCGTTCATCATAAGCTTCATATTTCCCGTTCCGCTCGCTTCCTTTCCCGCAAGAGAAATCTGCTCGCTTATGTCGGCAGAGGGTATGAGCAATTCTGCCATACTTACGTTATAGTCCTCCATAAAGAGCACCTTTATTTTTTCCCTTGCGAGCTCGTCCTTCTCTATTTCCTCGCCTAAAAAGTATATAAGCTTTATAATCTGCTTGGCAAAATAGTAGCCTGAGGCTGCTTTTGCACCGAAAATGAAGGTCTGGGGCACTATATCGAGATTGGGATTTTCCTTTATATCGTTATATATAGATATAATTTTAAGCACATTTAAAAGCTGTCTTTTATACTCGTGCATTCTCTTTATCTGCACGTCGAATACAGAGTCGGGATTTATGCTTCTGCCTGTCTTTTTCTCTGTGTATTCTGCAAATCTAACCTTGTTTTCGCGCTTTATCTCCCCAAGCCTTTCAAGTACGCCATTATCGTTTTGAAAATTCT
>JAZOOB010000087.1:0-2219 GCA_045654845.1 Eubacteriales bacterium
AGGTTATCAGCAACCTCTCCGTCAATCGGTACAAGGTATGCGTTGTTTGTTTGGCAAAGCTCGGTAATGGCGGGCGTAGGAGGACCTGCTACAATGAAAGCTGCATCGATTTTTCCATCCTTAAGAGCATCGGTAGAGTCAGCAAAGGACTGATACTGAGGCTGGATATCTGCTTCGGTAAGTCCAGCAGCGGCAAGAACGTCCATAGCATTGAAGTAAACACCGGAACCTGCTGCACCGATAGAAACCTTTTTGCCTCTGAGGTCGGCAACAGACTTGATTTCGGGATCCATGGTAATAAGCTGAACAGCCTCAGCGTAAAGACCACCGATTACTCTGAAAGAATCGATAGCTCCCTCGGTAGCAAAGGATCTTTCACCCGCCCAAGCGTAAGCCATAACGTCGGACTGAACTGTGCCGAGCTGATAGTTACCCTCAGCCACTCCAAGGATGTTAGCCTTAGATCCATCAGTAGAAACAACATTAACAGTAACGCCTGCAACGTTCTTTATGTGAGATCCAAGAACTCCACCGTAACCGTAATATGTACCCGCAGTACCGCCGGTACCCATAGTCATAGTCGCATTTCCGCAGGAAGCAAGGCCTACAACAGAGGTCGCTACCATAAGAGCGCACAATACAATAGCAAGAATCTTTTTCATTTGTTTTTTCTCCATTTCTCATTTTGATTATGTAATGTATACAATCATACATTCATAATAGCACATTTTTCTCGTTTTGTCAATAGGAAAGAAAAAAGATTTCCGCTTTTAACGAAAATCTTTTTGTTTTTTGTGCTTTTTTACCTATAAAACGTCTGTTTATCCATCATAAGCGAAGGATAAATTGTAAATAACAGTCGAAGAAGTCCAAAAACGGATTTCCTTGCTACCTCTTCACTTTTCACTATTACTTATTACCTTGCTCATTCAATGAAAGATTTATTGAATGAGCATTGCGTCGCCAAACGAGAAGAAGCGATACCTCTCCTCTACCGCCGTCCTATAAGCCTTCATAATGTTTTCCTTGCCTGCGAGCGCGGATACAAGCATAAGAAGGGTGCTTTCGGGTAGGTGGAAATTTGTTATAAGCGCATCCACCGCCTTGAATTTGTACCCAGGATAAATGAATATCTTGGTTTCCCCATTCATCGCGTGTACGATGCCGTTTTCGTCTGTAACGCTTTCAAGCACTCGGCATGAGGTCGTTCCCACGGCTATAATTCGTCCGCCGTTTCTTCTGCGCCTGTTTATTTCCTCTGCTGTCTCTTCTGAAATATAAAAGCGCTCGGAGTGCATTATATGCTCCTCTATTTTATCTACCTTGACAGGTCTGAACGTGCCCAAGCCCACGTGCAAGGTGACCTCTGCATAGCCCACGCCCTTTTCCTTTAATCGAGAAAGAAGCTCGTCAGTAAAGTGAAGCCCCGCTGTCGGCGCGGCTGCCGAGCCCTCTTCCTTTGCATATACGGTCTGGTATCTATTCTTATCACTCAGTTTTTCGGTGATATAAGGGGGCAACGGCATATTACCTACCTCGTTTATTACCTCGTATATGTTTTTATATTCGGGGGAATAGGAAAAACGTACTATTCTGTTTCCTTCCTCTGCCATTCCCACTACCTCTGCAAAAAGGATGTCGGAAAAGTTCACGCGAGAGCCTATTTTCGCGCGTTTTCCCGGGCGCACGAGTGTTTCCCAATCCCCGTTTTCATACATACGGAGAAGCAGAAACTCGACGTCACCACCCGTTTTCTCACTCTTTCCCAAAAGACGCGCGGGAATTACCTTCGAAGAATTTACGACGAGTATATCCTCGGGACGAAGATATTCTTCTATATTAAAAAAGCTCTTATGCTCAAGTGCTCCGTTTTTTGAATTCAAAACGAGAAGCCTTGAATTGTCGCGACGCTCTGCGGGCTTCTGTGCTATAAGTTCCTCGGGCAGATCGTAATAAAAATCCTTGGTTTCAAGCTCGGTTTTTATTCTCTCATTTACTATTTCAATATTTTCTGCCATTTTTATAAGCCTTTCACGGTTTTTTTCATATACTTCTAACAGGCACATTATACATTAAATTCAGCAATTTTTCAAGTGCTTATTTAAAAAGAGGTAACATATGAAGCAAACAAGTAAACAAAAGTATATATTTAAAGGGGTTGCTACGGCACTCGTAACCCCGTTTTCGGGCGAAAAGGTCGATTATCCCGCACTGTTCTC
>JAZOOB010000088.1:0-10041 GCA_045654845.1 Eubacteriales bacterium
TTTTGTTTTGTCAAAATAAACAAGCCCAATGGCGCAGTGGATTTTGAGCAGAAATTTTCGTTTGCGAGCGAAGGCGTATTTTATGCGTCGGGTGAGGGTACACCTCATCCGTCACTCGTTCTACTCGTGCCACCTTCTCCCACTGGAGAAGGCTAGGCGATAGAAAAAGAGCATAAAAAGGCAGAAATTCGTAGAATTTCAACCTTGATAAAAATAAACAATTTGAATATATAAAATTAGAGCGAGAACATCTCGGTTTTCTTTTGATGTCCTCGCTCTTTTTCGATTATGCCAAAATAGACAAGCCCCTAATTAATAGCCGACCTTTTCCCAGCAAGCAAAGGGTGCTGCAAGCTCGTCGGAAATGTATACCTGAGTCTTCTTCGTCTGAAGCATAGAGCTGGGTACGAGAGGAGTTACAGGACCGTGAGTAACAAGACGGGAGGTCATTCTCTGCCAAGAGGAGAACGTGCCGATTGTAGCAAGTGCGTGAACCTCAATACGCTCCTTTGCTCTCATTACGTCGATAGGACCGATAGTCGCTGCCTTAGGAGGTACGTTTGCAATATCACCCGACTGACCGAATGTTCCGTTGAGCGAGTTCTGAAGAATGGTCATAGGATGAAGTGTTACAATCTTTGCGGGCTGACTGAGCCATTCCTCAATATCTCCGCTTCCAATGAATTCAGGGATAGGATCTACGAATGCCACGTGACCAGTCCAACCGGGAGAGGTGGAGATGATGTCAGCGCCGCCCTCGGAGATGTCGTTTATGATCTTCGAGTAGTCGTTTATGTTCTTGTTTGTAGGATAGTGAACGTTTTCAAGAGGCATACGAAGCTTAGGATCGATCTGATATACGAAATACTTAAGCATCGAGTGAACGAAGCCTGCTTCATAGGTCTCGGGAGCGATGTTTCCATCCTCGTCTGCCCATTCATCCTCTGCGAAGATGTGAACCTTGCTACAGTCAACCTTGAAGTAGTTGATGAGCTGTGCGAGAGGAATGTAGGTATCGGGCTCGGGGTTGCCCAAGATCATAGTAAAGGTCTTGCCTGCCTCGGACGCTGCCTTAAGGCGAGTAAAGAGGGTGGAAATGAGAACGGGATGAGGGTTCATCATAACCTTAACCTCGAATTCGGGGTGCCACCAAGCCTCACGCTTTTCGAGGTCCTTGCCGCTGATGTTGCGCACTCTTTCGCAAACCTCTTTGTCCTTGAAGGGCACGAAATCTGCGGGGTTGAAATTAAACTTTGTTGCGGGATCTACGATTATGTCTTTCATAACTTCTCCTTTATATTTTATAATTATTTTAATTATTTTTGTAAACTTTTATTTACTTTTCCATTCGCCATTCTGCATTACCGCAGACACCTGCATCTTGTAGTCGACAAGCACGAGGTCGGCACGAAGCCCCTTTGCAATCTCGCCTCTGTCGTAAAATCCGACGGCACGCGAAGGGTTATAAGAAGCGAACTTGAAGACGTCCACAAGAGACGCGCCCGTGTGCTTTATCATATTACGGCAGGCAATATCCAAGGTCATCTTCGAGCCTGCTATTTCGCCCGCGTGGTCGAAATTAATATCGTCCACGTCGTCGTAGCCCTCGGGGATAGGTCCGTCGCAGGCATAGGCGTCGGATATAAGAATTATACGGTCATCGCCCTTTATTCTACGCACAAGACGAAGCATATAGGGGTCGACGTGAATTCCTCTGCTATCGCATATAAGCTCGGCATATATTTCTCTGTTGTAGTTGACCGCTTCGTCGACACATACGCCTCTGCACTCGGGGTACATAGGACGGTCGCCCGTCGCGTTTGTGTGGTGAGTTCCTATACGAAGTCCGTAAGGCACAAGCTCTTCAATCTGCTGAGGCGAGGCTTCGCTATGAGCGACGGCAAATGCGACAGACGGATTTTTCGCCTTCGCATCAAGCACAAACTCTAAAACGTTTTCCCTCTCGGGTGCGAGTGCCCATACGCGAACGAGATCGTAAGACGCCTCGATAATAGGCAGATGCTTTTCTCTGTCGACAGGGCCACGCCAAGGATTAGACTCTCTGTCGCAACCAAACTTGGGGTTAAGATACGGTCCTTCCATATAAAGACCGCCGATATTTGAGCATTCGGGCTTTTTCATAGCCTCGCGAAGCGTATTTACCGCCTCGATATACGCGTCCTTGTCCATGCTGTAATAAAGCGCGGGCAAAAGCGTGGTCGTTCCGTGCTTTAAGTGGTGCTGGCTCGCCACTACGGGATCGTCCTGAAAGAAGATCTTTCCGTCCGAGTGGGTGTGAATGTCCACAAAGCCGGGGCCTACGTAAAGACCGTCTGCGTCGTATACCTCGCAGTTTTCGGGAATGCTCATTTTTCTCATTTCACCGAAATCAATGATTTTTCCGTCCTCGACGAAAATCACCGCATTCGGTATGAAATGATCCTTCATTATCAAAGTAGCATTTTTTATGGCTATCATTTTAACTCTTCCAAATCCTTAAGCAAAAGCTTGCTTTCTTTTATAATATTTTCTGCGACTCCTACCTTGAAGTTCGAGCTTCTTGCCTCGTAGCCGCCCTCATCATACGCGTCCTTCATCGGAAAATATCCCTGATATCCGTTTGTAAGTGCGCAAGGAATAACTATCTCGAAGCCCTCGGTATCCTTGATTCCTCTGCCTATTCCCGTAAAGGGCTCGCCGGGGATTCCGACGAAAGCAATAGGGCCGAAGGATATACCCGCCAAGTTCATCGGAAAGGCCTCGGGTCCGTCCTTCAAGCGAATCTTTCTCGCCGCGTCTGCTACCATAGTGGTGAGCATCATTCCTTCATAAGGAAGCTCATCGTCTCTGCCGTCTACGTGCATTTTGTTTATGTACTCTGCATCGGGCAATTCCTCGGGGGTAGGCATATTCGATGCAAGAGAAATTTCTCTTACCTTATATTTAAGAGAATCTATATCTACGTATTTAACCTTGTCGTAGCACTGTAAAACGCCACCTGCAACCACTCTCGCTATATAAAGCGCGTGAGGATATCCGCGCGAAACGTCGTCGAAATCCATAAACATTCCGTTAAGGAATCCGCCCCTCGGCGCTACGTTTACGTGGTTTACGTCACCCTGTGTGCCGTTGAAAAATATGCACTTAACGTTATCGAGTGTCTTTTCGACTACCTTACGGGTAAGGCCGGGCCAGTCTGCAGAAATCTTCGAGCCACCGACAACATCGGGGTGGTTCGCAAAGTTTACGAGCACCAAGCTTTCTGCGCCCTCTCGGTCAAATCTGACTACGCTGACTCTTTCGTCTACGTCGCCTATGGGGTGAAGAATGTCGGGATTGTTTACACCGGGGTTAGTACGAACGCTTCCGTCCTTCATTCTGAAACGACGGACAAACGCTACGTTAGGCGCTTCGCCTATTCCGTATCCTACCTTTGCGTCCTTCAAATCGTCAAGAGCGAAAACGACGGCATCCGTCGCCTTATAATAAAGGTTCTCCCAATATTTTTCTCCGAGCTCCTCATCCGGTCTGTTGGTAGGGCCGGTATGAGTGTGAGTGCCTGAAATGAAAATCGCGTCCTTCGCCAAGCCCGTCTTTTCAGATATTCTATCCTTCAAGATCGCTACCGCCTCGGTCGTCACACCAAGAAGGTCGAAGCAGAGCATCGCCGCTCTCTTTTCATCGTGTTCTAATGCAAGCACGTTTACCTCAAGGTCATCAAGGATGCCTTCTGCAAATCGTTCCTTATAATATCCGCATATCGGAGTTCCCATAACGGGATTTATATTTACTCTTCCAAAGCCCACCTTAAAAGTTTTGCTCATATTTTTCTCCTATCGAAAGTCGGTTATATATATTTTACCAATTTTAATTTTATCACCTTTAATTCGCCTTGTCAATACTTTTGACGAGGTTTTTGTAAGAAAATCGCAAGCATTTCGTAAATAAAACGAAAACCTATTGCAAATTCATTTTTTGTCTGCTATAATGTATTTGTCAAGAAATTTTTGGATTTACTCAATGATTAAGGAAGTAAAATATGAGTTTGAGCGTAGAGCAAAGAAGAAATGAAATCATAGATCTGATAGCGAAAAACGGTAGCGTGCGCGTTTGTGAAATAAGCCAAGCGTACGGAATCTCCGAGGTCACTATCCGCGCAGACCTTGAATATCTCGAAAGTCAAGGACACCTTAACCGAGTTCACGGCGGCGCCGTCGGTACGGGAAAGCTGTATGCAAATATGGACTTGGGTGAGAGATACCTTACGAATGCGAATTCAAAAAAAGCCCTTGCCGAGCTTGCCTCGGGCTTCATTCAGGATAACGACACTATTATGATGAACGCGGGTACTACGCTCACCTACGTTCTTCACGCCGCGCAAGGAAAAAAGAACGTAAGAATAGTGACTAACTCTATTCAGAACGCGATGGAAATAAACTCTATCCCCGGCTTTGAGGTCATTTTGCTCGGCGGTGAGATAGATAAAAAATATCAGTTCACCTTTGGTGTCGACGCACAGAATCAGCTCGAATCCTATCACGCGAACAAGTGCATTTTGTCGGTCGACGGAATAAGCTTAAAGGACGGCCTTTCTCTTTACTATTCAAACGAGACGGGCATTGTAAGAAAAATGATAGAGTCCTCCGACGAGGTGATCGTCGCGGCAGACAGTTCAAAAATAGGAAAAAGCGCCTTTTCAAGAATAGCGTCGCTTTCACAGATGGATATACTTCTCACCAATCGCACCGACAAAAAGGAAGAGCTCGAACAAATCGAGGCTATGGGCATTGAGATCTATACCACGAAAAAATAATCGCCTTATTAAATTAAAGGAAAGAGTATGCAGATGAAAAAATATCTCGGCATTGACATAGGTACTACTTCTCTTAAAGCGGCAGTCTTTGACGAAAGCGGAAAAAGGCTCGCTCTTCGCTCGATAGATTATAAGCTTGATACCGACGCGAAAACAGGATATATAGAATTCGACGCCGAAAAATATTTTTCTATGTGCGAAGGCGTCATAGAAGAGCTTTCGTCGGAGTGCGGTGAAATATCGGCTCTTTCGGTAGACACACAGGGCGAAACTCTTATTCTCACAGACGAAGACGGAAGGCCTCTTATGAGTGCGATAGTCTGGCTCGATAACAGAGCGACAAAAGAAGCGGAAAGCATCAAAAAAGAGTTTGGCGAAAAGAAGGTATACGAAATCACGGGTCAGCCCGAAATAGTCGCCACTTGGCCCGCGTCAAAGCTTTTGTGGGTGAAAAACGAAAAACCCGAGGTCTTTTCAAAGACGAAAAAGATATTTATGCTTGAGGACTGGATTCTCTACCGACTGACAGGGAATTTTGTCACCGAGCCGACAATACAGTCTTCAACCATTTACTTCGATATAAACAAAAAAGAATACTGGCAAGAAATGCTCGACTACATAGGAATAGAAAAAGAGATGCTTCCCTCAATCGTCAAAAGCGCGACCAAGGTCGGCACTTACAAGGGGATTTCGGTAGTTTCGGGCGCGCTTGACCAGATAGCAGGCACAATAGGTGTCGGCGTGACAGACGAAAATAAGATAAGCGAAATGACGGGAACTATCATGGCTATATGCCTCTTAAAAAATTCCCCTCCCACCTACCGCGAGGGTAGTGTTGTTCCCTGTCACCTTCACGCGCTCGACGGAAAATACTGTATGATATTATGGTCGTCGACGGCAGGTATGGCTTTAAAATGGTTTCGCGAGCAATTTATGTCCGACCTTTCCTTTAAGGAAATAGACCAACTCGCTGAAAAGGTCAGCGCAGGATGTGACGGAATGTCTATGCTTCCCTACTTCTGCGGATCGGTCATTCCTCATTATGACCCGAATGCGACCGCCACCTTTTCGGGTGTGACGCTCTCGCACACGAAGGCTCATTTTGCGCGCTCTATTATGGAGGCGGTAGCCTTTATGCTCCGTCAGAATCTCGAATATGCAGAGGCGAATGAAGAAAGCGAGCTTCGTATTACGGGAGGAGGCGCGTCAAGTCCTCTGTGGTCGCAGATAAAGGCAGACGTCACAAATAGAAAGCTCTATACGGTGGAGGAATCCGAAACCGCGTGCCTTGGCACAGCCATTCTTTCTATGGTAGGCGACGGCAGATATGCTTCAATAGAAGAAGCGGTAGAGGCTACCGTAAAAACAAAAAGGGTCTATGCACCAAGTGGCACAGACTACGAAAAGGCGTATAGCCTATTCTGTGAATTAGATAAAAAACTTCACGAAAGGAAGTAAGAAAGTGTATAAAAATTATAAGATCCGTGCGCCGTACTTTGAAGTCGGCCCAAAATGTATTATGTGGGGCGAGCGTATGCTTAAGCTCGCGAAGGCGATAGACGAGATAGCGTATAAATACGACCTCGACATTATAGTCACGCCTCAGTATGCAGACATTCGCCTTATAGCCGAGAACACGAAATATCTGCACGTTTACGCGCAGCATATGGACGCGCTATATCCCGGCAGAGGTCTTGGCTCTGTACTTCCCGAATCTATAAAGGAAGCGGGAGCTGTGGGTGTTATGCTCAACCACGCGGAAAAGAAGCTCACAATGGAAGAGATAAAAGCAACTATCGCGCGCGCAGATGAAGTAGGTCTTGCTACCATCGTTTGTGCCGATAGCGTACAGGAAATTTCCGAGATCGCGCATATGGGACCGAACCTCATAGTCGCAGAGCCCACCGAGCTTATCGGTACGGGACAGGCGAGCGATATGGGCTACGTAAGAGACACCATTGAAGCGGTGAGAAAAATAAATCCCGACATTATGGTGCTTCAGGGCGCGGGAATTTCAGGCCCTGACGACGTGGCAAACGTCATAAGAGCAGGCGCGCAGGCGACGGGTAGCACGAGTGGAATCTTCAAAGCACCGAATCCCGAAGCCGCGGCAGAGGAAATGCTTTACGCGCTTCGTAAGACGTGGGACGAGGTACACGGAAAATGAGAGAGGAAATCTTCGAGCTTGCAAAAAGCGCATTCGATATTGAAAGCTTCTCTATTTTAAAAACCAAAGAAAGAATAGATAAAGAACAGTTTCTTTTAGCGGTAGACGCGCTTGCCGGAGCAGACCGCATAGGCGCGTCGGGCTGCGGGCATACGGGTATCGCGTGTCAGCACTTCGCCCATCTTATGTGCTGTATAGAGCGCCCCGCGAGATTTATCTCACCTGCCGAGGCGGTACACGGCGGTCTTGGTTTTTTGCAGAAGGGTGACGTCATTCTTCTCGCATCAAGAGGCGGAAAGACCGACGAGCTTCTGCCTATTGCCGACGTCTGCCGTAAAAAAGGCGTCACGATTATTGGCGTGACAGAAAATCCTACCTCACCTTTGGCGGAAAAATCGGATATAGTTCTTCTTATGGCGGTAGAAAGAGAGTGCGACAGATATAACTGTCAGGGCACTACGAGCTTCGCTGTGACGAATGCGATCTTCGACGCGCTTCAGACGGCTGTTTTAGAGGCTACCGAATTTAAAAACGAGGACTTCGCTGTAATACATCCGGGCGGCGCGGTCGGAAAAAGATTAAATAACAAATAAAAATAAAAAATTACATATTAAAGGAGAAAACCACTATGGAAATGAAAGTTTTTCAGAAAGAAATTGAGCTTCAGTCGAGAGGCTGGATCCCCACCTTCCACGACATCTCAAAGGAAGTAAAGGAAATCGTTGAAGCATCGGGCGTTAAGAACGGAACGGTTTCTATCGTTTCTCACCACACCACCTGCTCTGTTATGGTTCAGGAATGCTCGCACGATATCGACAGCTTCGACCTTGAGTACCTTCAGCACGACCTTCTCGACATCATGAGAAAGATGATCCCCGACTTTGCAGAAGAGCATCAGTACCGTCACCCCGGTCCTATCCACGCTCAGTTCGGCAGATACGTAAACGAGCCCGGTGACTATTCCAGCATGAACACCGACGGTCACCTTCGTAGCTGCTTCTTCGGCAGAAGCGAGACTATGACTATCAAGGACGGTCTCGTTGACGGTGGACAGTTCGCTCACGTTTACTTCATCGACTGGGACCACGTTATCGCACGCAGAAGACAGGTTAACGTGACCGTTATCGGTACCACCGAGGACGTAGGCGACAGAAAGTGGAATGACGGAAAGGTAATTGATACCCGTCACAAGTTCACCGAGGAAGAAAAGGCATACGACGTTCATTACGATCTTCAGCAGAAGAGATAAGAGGTTTTTATGAGAATTATTTTAGATACTGCCAATCTTGAGCAGATAAAATATTTTAACACCCACTATCCTATCGAGGGCGTAACCACAAACCCCACGATCCTTTCCCGCGAGGGCGGTGACGTTCTTAAGCTTCTTTCCGATATCAGAGCAATAATAGGCGACGATAAAGAGCTTCACGTTCAGGTTACCGAGACCGAGTACGAAAAGATAGTTGAAGAGGCGAAGGCGATAGTCAAGTTCCTTGGAAACAAGAAAAACACCTTCGTAAAGATTCCCGCGACCGACGTCGGTCTTCGCGCGACGAAGACTCTTTCCGATGAAGGCTACGGAATCACTGTGACCGCGGTACTTACCGCAACGCAGGCGCATCTCGCGTCTAATGCGGGTGCCGCATACGTCGCACCCTACGTAAGCCGTCTTGAAAACATCTGCGCTGACGGTGTAGGCACTGTTTCGGATATTGCAGAAATCTTTGCCGTTTCGGGTACGAAAACTCAGATTCTTGCGGCAAGCTTCAAGACCGCGAAGGAAGTCCTTGACGTAGCTGTTTGCGGCTGCCACGCTGCGACCGTCGGCTCCGACGTAATGGAAAAGCTTCTTTCCCACACCACCACCGGCACCTCTATCGCAGGCTTTGCTGCCGACTGGAAAAAGGCGTTTGGCGAAAACACAATTCTTCAGCTTTTGAGCAAATAATAAAGAATTTTAACAAAAGAGAAAACAGACCTCACACGAGGTCTGTTTTTACATTTATAGGGTTTCAAAAAATCAATTATACGGAGTTTTATTGTCAGTCAAGCCTAAAATATAATCGGTTGAAGTTTTATAAAATTTCGCCAATTCAATAAGATAGGAAATTGGCAACTGCCTCTGTCCGTTTTCATATTGACAATATGTGTTTTGCTTTATACAAAGATGATTTGCAATTTCTTGTTGTGTCAAATTGCTATCTTCTCTTAAGTCCTTAATTCGCATACTCTTCTCTCCTTTTAAACTTGTAAAAAAATTATATCACATCTCGCATCGAGATATTGACTTTTATCTCAAATTGTGATATAATTATTTTGCAAACAAGAAAATCAACAAAATTACAAAGGAGAATTTCAATGAAAAGTGTACTTGAGGAGCTTTGGTACGGAAATATTTATCCGCCCGATAGCTGCCGAATAGCGACTAAAGAGGGCAAAGAGTTAATGGGTTATATCGCAGACCATCACGAAAATTTGCAAAAGACACTCGACGATAAGCAGAAAGAGCTTTTTAAAAAATTCGATGACTGCTACGGTGAGCTTTCGGGCATACAGGAGCGCGAAATATTCAAGTTCGCGTTTCGACTTGGCGCAAGAATTGCTATTGAGATTATGAATTTTAGAATTGAATAAGTAAAAAGGTGGCATTTTATACACCCTTTTTTAAGTGCGGAGAGATTTGAACTTTACTCCTTTGCGAGCCAAACCGACTTTGTCGGTTTGCGCTTTCGCGCTATGCTTCGGTGTAGGCGAAGCGCTCGCGGAGCAACCTTCGCTCGTGCGCTTGCGAGCGAGCTCGCAGACACTCTTCGCTCGGTTATCTGCGCCGTACGTTTGCTCCGCAAACGACGTCGCAGATGTGAAAATATCTCCTTCTCCGCACAAAAGAAAAAAAAGAGGCTACCACAAAGGTAGTCTGAGTTTTTTGGCGGGGAAGGAGAGATTTGAACTCTCGCGCCGGTTAAAATCCGACCTACACCCTTAGCAGGGGCGCCTCTTCGGCCAACTTGAGTACTTCTCCATAAGGCAGACTGCCGATTTCAATCTGCCGTTATATTAT
>JAZOOB010000089.1:0-10612 GCA_045654845.1 Eubacteriales bacterium
ATGGACCTACTGCCATCCTAGTTACTCGCACGCTTGTGTTTGGATCTTCCTTGTTTAACATATTCTGTCTTTTGATGGTTTTGTTTCTTGTTTCTGTTATTGGATTTGTAATAACGCGCAAGAAATAAAAATTAAAAACGAGGTGTGGCGCAATTGGTAGCGCGCTTGCTTTGGGAGCAAGATGCTGCAGGTTCGAGTCCTGTCACTTCGACCACATTAAAACCCGAACATTTCCGACTGGAGATGTTCGGGTTTTAACTTTTTTCCGTTATTTAAATCTATTGACCTATCGTCCTATGATCATCTGTCGCAGGATTGTCTATAAGCTCGCCTTTTTCTGAAAAGCGCGAGCCGTGACAGGGACAGTCCCACGAATGCTCGAATTTATTATATTTCAAAGCACAGCCAAGGTGAGGACATCTCGGCACAGTTGGCGTCAGAAGTCCCATTGTTGACTCAAAGGCATTGATAGCGAGCTGTGGATGCAGAATACTACGAGAAGGCGAAAAAACAGCAGAATAGCGATTTTCCTTACCTCTTACGAGATCGCAGAGAATATCTGCGGAAACCATTGAGCTTGTCATACCCCATTTGTTAAAGCCCGTCGCCACATAGACGTTTGGCAAAGATTTTGCATATTGACCTATATAGGGAATACCGTCAAGTGTCATACAGTCCTGTGTCGCCCATTTAGCGAGAATCTCGGCATTTTTATAATGCTTTTTTGCAAAAGCTTCAAGTTCTTGCCAACAGCCACCCTTTTTGCCCGTACGGTGTCCACCGCCACCAAGAAGCAGAAGATCACCGTAAGTCCTGAACGAAAGCCCTTTGTCGCATTCATCAACGTACATTCCGTTTATCTCTTGCGCGCCACGTAAGGCAATTACGTAGGATCGGTGTTGATAGAGCTTCAAAAAATAAAAACCGTGTTTGTTCAAAATAGGGAAATGCGTTGCAATTATCAGTTTTTTATAAGTTATCTCTCCGTGATTAGTTACTACCTTATTTGGCTTGAATTCGAGCGCTTTTGTATTTTCATATATAGGCAGATTCTTTGCTATTGCATAAACAAAATTCAAAGGATTAAATTGCGCCTGATTTCTTACCCGTACTGCACCTGCAACCTCGAAGGGAAGCTCTTTTGCCTTTGAGAACTCTGCTTTCATACCGAGACGGTTTAATGCCTTAACCTCATTTTCGATTTTATATCTATCGTGCAGAGAATAGACGTAAGAATCCATTTGCTCATAATCGCAATTTATATAACGGCAGAGGGAAGAATATTCATCTAAAGCGTGCATTTGCGCCTCAAGATAAAGTCTCGCTTTTTCCTCGCCAAAATTGTGTATCAGCTTGTCGTAAATTAAACCGTGACCCAAAGTAACCTTTGCCGTAGTATCTTTCGTTATGCCGTCACAAATGCTTTTTGCTTCAATGAGCATACAGTCAATACCCGCATTTTTCAGCTTATAAGCGCACAGTATTCCCGCGATTCCTCCTCCGACAATAAGAACGTCTGTGCTTTTATCTCCTTGCAGCCTATCGAATTTTACACGCGTCTCACCCATGTACCAAACAGATTCCATTATAATCCCTCCATCTTTAATATGATTAGTCTTTACTTTATAAATGAGAATATTCATATAAAGAACGAAGGTAATTTATTTGCAATAAAAAAAGGGGAACTAAATCCCCTTTTTTATATTGAATTATGCGAAGTTGAAGTATTTATCCATATAGTTGGAATATTTCTCTTTGAAGAATTCGCTTTCGCCTCGAATCGCCTTCAAGGACTCGTGCATATTCATATTATTCTTTGAAATGTCAATTACGCAACCAGCTATATTAGAGCAGTGGTCGGAAACTCGTTCCATATTCGTGATAAGATCGCTCCAGACAAAGCCTGCTTCAATGCTGCATTTTCCTACACGAAGTCTGTCGATATGCTGAGCACGTAGGAATTCCTTCATCTTGTCGATTACCTGCTCAAGAGGCTCGACGAAGTAAGCAATTTCCAAATTGTTTTCACAGAACGCGTCATATGAGAGATTCACGATTTCAAGAGTGGCATTGCAAAGCGACTTCATTTCCTTGTCCGCTGCCTCTGTAAAGATAATATCCTTTTCACGAAGCTCCTCGGCAGATTCAAGAATATTCACAGCGTGGTCGCTTATACGCTCAAAATCTCCTATCGCACGGAGCAGCACAGAAGTCTTGGCCCCCTCTCTTTCATTCAAGTTCTGGTTATTAAGTCTGACAAGATACGTGCCTATAATATCCTCGTAATGGTCGGTTTTATCTTCTGCATTACGTATTGAGATCGCTTTATCTTCATCATAAACAGATAGACAAGCGATACTGTCTCTTAACGACTCAGCAGCTATTCTCGCCATTTCAAGCGTCACCGCGTAGCTTCTTTCAAGAGCGACGGCGGGAGTCGCCAAAAGACGTTCATCAAGCTCGGATATCGTATCGGGAGTTTTTGTTTCGGGAATGATTTTATATGCCAACTTTTCAAGAAGCGAAGCTGACGGGAAGAGAAGAACGGTACAAGCAATATTGAATATTGAGTGCACTACTGCAATTCCGGAAAGCGAAGCTGCCTGATCAAACAAAACAGGATCAAATACGGCATTTACGATACTTATAATTATCAGCCAGAAGGTAGTTCCAATTACGTTAAATGCAAGGTGAACAACCGAGGTACGTCTTGCATTTTTGTTAGTTCCGAATGAAGCAAGAATTGCAGTAATACAAGTACCGATGTTCTGTCCCATAATTATCGGGATAGCGGCGCCGTATGAAATAGCGCCCGTCATTGCAAATGCCTGCAAAATACCTACCGACGCCGAAGACGACTGAATGATGGCAGTCAATATAGCGCCCGCAAGCACGCCCAGAATAGGATTTTTAAACATTACGAAAAGCTCACGGAATGCAGGAACGTCCTTGAGTCCCGAAACCGCATCACTCATCGCTTCCATGCCGAACATTAAAACGGCGAAACCGAGGAAAATCGTACCGAATTCCTTCTTTTTCGAGCTCTTGGCAAACATATAAAGACCTAAGCCTATAAGAGCAAGAACCGGAGTAAACGAGGAAGGCTTTAAGAGCTGCAAAATCAGGTTATCTCCCGAAATGCCGCCAAGACTCAGAATCCAAGCGGTAACGGTCGTACCTACGTTTGCACCCATGATAACGGGAATTGCTTGCTTTAACTGCATAAGTCCCGAGTTTACAAAGCCGACTACCATGACCGTAGTCGCAGAAGAGCTTTGTATCACGGCAGTAACTCCAAGACCCGTAAGAAGACCTGATAATCTGTTCGTAGTCAATTTACCGAGCATAATTTCGAGACTACCGCCCGCACTTCTCTCAAGGGCTTGTCCCATAACGTTCATTCCGAAAAGGAATAACGCAAGTCCACCAATAAGTGAAAGAAAATCGAAAATTGTCATCTTTTTCTCCTAATCTCTTTGATTACATATTTTTCAATCAATTACATTATAACAAAGTTTAAAGGTCTTGTCCATATGGATAAGAAAAAAATAGTGCAAGAATATTTTGAAGTCGAAAGAAAAGGTTTTGTTTATAATAAACAATTCTTACTTTTTAAAAGACGCTTGTTATTCGTTTATCTTGTTTTTATACTCGCTTGGGGAAATGCCCGAGTACTTTTTAAAGGCACGAGAGAAGTTGTGTATTGAAGAATATCCGAGAAGGTCGGAAACTGTACTTACCGACTTGTCCTCTCTCAAAAGGCGCTTTGCCTCCACCATCTTTCTTTCGTTATAGCACTCAATAGGCCCTTTGCCTATATGAGTACCGAAAATCTTGCATACCTGAGATTTTCCCATAAAGAACTTTTTACAGACGTCTGCAAGAGTAATATTGGAATAAACGTTTTCGTCAAGATAAGAAAGCATTAGGTCTACTATCGAGCTTTCTGCAAGAACTCTTGCGCTTTCGCTTCTTTTTGCGGTACTTGAATTGTCGTCTCCGCCACGCTTCAAGACTAAAAGCAACTCGGTAAGATAACAGTCAAGCAGCTGCAAAGACTCTTTTGGCGCAGAAGAGAAGTTCAAGGGGTTTTTATCTCCGTATTCAGAGGGAATTTCCCCAAGAGCTTTTTTTGCCTCGTTCATAAAAAGCGAGAGCAATGTCTTTGCAGTCTTGTCAAGTGTAAATATCTTTTTATCGAAGAAATTCATCGCTTCGCTACGCGAAGAGAAGGATACGACCAGCATACTGTTCGATACTATCTTGTTTGAAACGTGCGCGTGAATTTCCATAGGCCCATGAAAGATGACCTGCCCCTGTGTAAGCGTACGGCCTATACCGTCGGTTACCGCAATAACCTCACCGCTATCTACGTAGATAAGTTCCCAGAAATCGTGTTTTTCAAGCGGGTGAGAAAAGTTTTTTCCAAACTCGAAATAGTAAAGACTGTTGAAGCCGTCTATAATTATTTCTCGCTTTATCGGTTGTAGCTCAAAATCCATTTTTTAGCCCTCGTGGAATAAATGATAAATAAAAGATAATGTATGGTAAAGACAATTTCTGTAAAATATTATATCATATAGATGTAGTAATGTCAATGTTTATTAGTTTTCAGGGCTGTGAATTTTACAAAAGCCTCAAATATGACCAACTGATAAAGAGTTTTAGGCATTTTGCACTAAAAGACAAATGCGTTTTTTAATATAATGCCGACTATTCTTTTTGTCAGTTACGGAATTCTTGCAAAATAAAAAACATAAGACTATAAAAAGGAGAAAACAAAAAATGAACGTACTTGCTATTTGCTGCCATCCCGACGATATGGAAATAAATTGCTGCGGCACGTTGCTTCGTTGCAAAAAGCGTGGTGATAACGTCACTGTCTGCCACGTTGCAAACGGAAACATGGGCCACGTAGTTATCCAGCCCGACGAGCTTCGCGTAATTCGCGCACAGGAAGCTCAGAACTCCGGCACGTCCGCTGGCTTTAAGGTTGTTACCTGCGATGTAGGTGACCTTCTTCTCGACGATTACAGTAAGGAGCAGAGAGACCGTCTCGTTAAGATAATCAGAGATGCTCAGCCCGACTTTATCATTACCCACGCACCTAACGACTATATGCTCGACCACATAGCCGTTTCCAAGCTGGCATTCGCCGCTTCCTTCGCCGCAAGCTGCCCTCACTACGAGCCCCAGCTCGGTAAGGAAACTCCCGTTACCCCCATTTACTATATGGAAAACGCAGACCTCGTTGATAGCGAGCCTGATTACTTCGTTGATATTACAGACGAGCTTGAGACCAAGCTTGAGATGCTTGCGCGTCACGAAAGCCAGATCGTTTGGCTCAAGGACCACGACAACATTGACGTCCTTGAAAAGACTCGTACTCTTTCCGCTTTCCGCGGCTTCCAGAGTGGCGTTAAGTATGCAGAGGGCTTCCGCAGATGTAACGTAGGTCTCAGAAACACCACCAAGAGGTTGTTACCATGAAGCGTGTCGCGTGTGTCGGCATATTGGTCGCCGACGTAATAGTTGAGCCTGTAAACGAATATCCTGGCGCAGGTGAGCTTACCCACGTGAATTCTATCACCTTACATAACGGTGGAAACGCCATGACCGCAGCTATGAACTTGACAAAGCTTGGTGTACCCGCTTCTATGGTAGGTAAGGTAGGCGACGATATGTTCGGCGCATATCTTAAGGGTCTTCTTGAAAAAGAGGGTATAGATACAAGAGGTCTCAGTGTTGACGATAAGGTGCAGACCTCTGCTTCGGTAGCCCTTATAGCTCCCTCGGGCGAGCGCTCGTTTTTACATTGCGTAGGCGCTAATGCAGTCTTTTCAATAAACGATATAGACTTTAAGGTTATTGAGGAATGCGACCTCGTGTTCGTCACGGGCACGTATCTTTTGAAGAACTTTGACGGTGATGAGACCGTAGCCTTCCTTAAAAAGTGTAAGGAAATGGGCAAGACCACCTTCCTTGACGTATGCTTTGACGCTACGGGAAGATGGGGAGAGCTCCTTTTCGACGCTATGCCTTATATCGACTATTTTATGCCCAGTATTGACGAGGCAGTAAAAATAGCAGGTAAGGAAGAGCCCGACGATATTGCAGACGTATTTTTCGCAAAGGGCGTCAAAAACGTCGTAATCAAAATGGGATCGAAAGGAAGCTTCCTCAGACTTGCAGACGAAAAGAAAGGAAAGTTCTATCCCGCACTTAAGGGCATTAAGGCGGTTGATACGACGGGCGCAGGCGACAGCTTCTGCTCCGGATTCTTGTCTGCTATGGCGAGAGATGAAAGCCCCGAATTCGCTATCGGTGTGGCAAACACCACGGGCGCTATGTCGGTAACCGCAAAGGGTGCGACGACGGGAATTCGTTCTTACGATGAAACGCTCAAGTTCAAAAAAGAGCACGAATAAAGAAAAATAAAAATTTAGATATAAAGGAGAAAAGAAAATGGATTTTTTAAGCACTGTTAAAGGCAGTCTTCTTGAAGACTTCTATCCTCGCGGATGGGATCTCAAGAAAATGGACGAATGCTGCGACAAGGGTCTCGCAAGAGAAGATTTCTGGCATAAGGATTTCAACCCCGTTGAATGCGACAACATCTATGATTTTGACACCTATATGGGTCATGAAATTGCTTTCCAGATCAAAGCTGCTCGCGAAAGAAGAGAAAAGCTCGCTCTGATTCTTCCCGTAGGTCCTATGGGTATGTATAAATGGGCTTCCTACTTCTTGAACGAATGGGACGTTGACTGCTCTCACGTATACACCTTTAATATGGACGAATGGGCAGACGGCGAAGGTAACACCCTTCCTAACACCAGCACCGCTTCCTTTGAATACAGCATGAAGGCTGCATTCTTCAATAAGATAAACAAAACTATTCCTGAAAGCCAGAGAAACTTCGCAACTAAGGAAAATCTTCCTACCTATCCCGAAAAGATCGCTGCTTTGAAGGCAGAGGGAGCTAAGCTCGTACTCGTATTCGGTATCGGTAGAATGTGTCATATCGCATTCTGGGAACCCCAGTTCGGTGAAGAATTTGAGACCGAGGCAGAATGGCAGGCACAGTGCTATCGCATCGGTGCAAAGCTCCATCCCCTCACCATCGAGCAGAACGCTGTTACAAGCTTCAAGAGCCGCACTACTCTCGTTCCTTGCAGAGCGAACACAATAGGCCCCGGCCTCTTCTTGCAGGCTGACTACATTATCGGTGGATGCGACGGCGCACTCGGACGTGGCATGAACTGGCAGGGAATGAGCTTCCTTACCACTCTTCATTACGGTCCTTCCAGACACATCACCTCTACCTATATTCCTACCATGCCCGGTAAGCTCTTCTATCTTAAAGAGCTCGCAGGTCCCTTGGTTGCTGAATGTAACTAATTTAATTAAAAGGAGATTATTAAAATGGGAAAACAGACGACAGACTTCCGCTATAATACAGGTGCTACAAAGGTTCCGTGGGCTGCAGTTGGTGAAAACTACAACACTCAGGACCTTATGGAGATCATTAAGTTCTTGATGCAGGGTGAAGGAAAGGAATACGACGACGCGATAAACGCTGTTTACGAACAGGTTAAGAAGCTCGACAAGGTATCCACCCCTCCCGGAAAGCTTTCTCTTGCAGGCAAGGTAGAAGAGGCAGAGCGTGTTTGTAACGAGTATCTCGGCACCGACAGCTCCACCTTCGTTACCAATGCGACCGCAGGCTTTGAGATTGCTTATAAGTATGCAAACCTCAAGGAAGGCGATGAGGTTATAGTTCCTGCTATCACCTTCGTTGCTACTATGGCATATCCTCTCGCAGTAGGTGCGAAACTCGTATTTGCAGACGTTGACCCCAAAACCATTAATATGGACCCTAACGACGTTGCAAAGAAGATTACTCCCAAGACCAAGATGATCGTTCCCGTACATATCGGTGGTTACCCCGTAGATATGGATCCTATCATTAAGCTTGCAAAAGAGAACAACATTCTCGTTTTGGAGGATGCTGCTCACGCTTTTGGTGCTATGTATAAGGGCAAGAAGATCGGTACTATCGGTGATTTCGCTTCCTTCAGCTTCCACGAGGTTAAGAACATTACCTCCTTCGGTGAAGGTGGTATCGCGACCACCACTATCCCCGGCTTCGGTCCTGAAATGAAGAGAGCTCGTTTCTTCGGTACTGACTTCACAAAGCCGATCAAGGACTGGCTCTACAACGTAACTCCTATTCAGGGCAAGTACGGTCCTTTCGTTGCTCTTAACTCTTCCACTACCGAAATTCAGGGCTTAGGTCTTTCGCTTCAGGTAGCAAGAAACGAGCAGATTATCGCAGAGCGCCGTCGCGCAGCTGCATACCTCAACAGCCGTTTCGCTGAGAATGACGCTATCATTCCTCAGGATCTCGGAAACGACGATATTAAACCTACCTTCCACCTTTACCTTCTCCAGATCGATCCCGCAAAGGCAGGCGGCGATGTTCAGACCTTGAAGGCAAAGCTCGAAGCAAAGAGTGTTACCAACATTCCTCACTTCGGCCCTCTTTATCGCTTCAAGGTTGTAAGCGATATGGGTTACGATGCAGACGAGATTGCAAAGACCTGTCCCGTATGCGAAGAGGTATTCTACAAGAGATTTACTCACCTTCCTCTTTACGGCTTGTCTGATGAGCAGCTTAAGTATATGGCTGATGCTGTTCTTGAAGCAGTTGCAGAAATGCAAAGAGGAGAATAATCAATGAGCGATAAGAAACTTAGATGGGGTGTAATTGGCTGTGGCGGTATTGCCGACCGCAGAACCATCCCCGGAATGATGCTTTCAAAGACCTCTGTTCTCGTAGCGGTTATGGATACTAATTTCGAGCTTGCAAAGAAGGTTCAGGAGAAGTACGGAGCAAAATATGCTTTCGACAACTATGATGAGCTTCTTGCACTTGATGAGGTAGATGCGGTTTATATCGCATCTCCCGTATTCTGCCACAAGGAACAGGCATTCGCCGCTTTTAAGGCGAAGAAGCACGTTCTTCTTGAAAAGCCCTTGGGACTTACCGCAGATGATTCGCTCGAAATAATCGAAGCGGCAGAGAAGGCGGGAGTCAAGCTCGGCACAGGCTTTATGATGCGCTTCAATCCTTTCCATAGGGAAATTAAAAGGATAATTGCAGAGGGTAAGATAGGTGATATCGTATCCATGAGAGCTCAGTTCTCCTGCTGGTATCCCGAGATTCCCGGCGCTTGGCGTCAGACGAAGGCCCTTTCGGGTGGTGGCGCTCTCATTGACCTCGGTGTTCACTGTATCGACCTTTTGCTGTTTATTTCAGGTCTTGAAGCGGTTGAATGCACAGGCTATGCGTCGACGAATACCTTTAGCTATGAGGTAGACGACAGTGCTTCCTTGATAATAAAAATGTCAAACGGTGCAAACGCTTACGTTGACGTTAACTTTAACGTTCCGGACGCTGCGGCAAAGTCACCTCTTGAATTTTACGGCACTCGCGGTAGCATATTTGCTACAGGCACCTTATCTCAGAGTGCGGGAGGAGGCAAGGTAGATATCCTCTATGCTGAAGAAGCCGACTACGATGCTGCTCAGAATCGCTCTCTTGTAAAGCCTATGAAGCTTGAGGTTGAGCCCGTTAACTTATATACCGAGGAAATAGACGCTTTTGCTACGGCAGTTCTTGAGGATAAAGAGCCGCCCGTAAACGGAAGAAACACTCTTTCCGTACAGCGCATCATTGACGCGATATACAAATCTAACGGTGGAAAAATCCAATAATTAAAAAAGAGAAGCGGTGACGTTTTATAGCGTCATCGCTTTTTATTTTTGTCGAAAAGATTTTTATTTTAATACCTAAAAGCATAGCCGCAAAACTTGACATAACGCTTTATTTATAGTATAATTACTTCTTGATAATACTTGTATATAAGGAAGTGTAAAAATGACGAAAATCGACGTATATTCGGGCTTTTTAGGGGCAGGAAAGACCACCTTAATAAAAAAGCTTTTAAGTGAAGCTTATTCTTCGGAAAAGGTAGTTTTAATCGAGAACGAATTCGGTGAAATCGGTATTGACGGTGCATTCTTAAAGGACGCAGGTGTTGAAATAACCGAAATGAATTCGGGCTGTATCTGTTGTAGCCTTGTCGGAGACTTCAGCGAGGCTCTTAAAAAGGTAATAAACGATTTTCACCCCGAGCGCATACTTATAGAGCCATCGGGTGTCGGCAAGCTCAGCGACGTAATAAAGGCAATAAAGAACGTAGACTCTGATGAAATAGAGCTCAACGTATTTACTACTGTCGTCGACGTAAATAAGTGTAAAATGTATATGAAGAATTTCGGTGAGTTCTTCAATGACCAGATAGAAAATGCAAAAACAATCATTTTGAGCCACACCGATAAGTCATCAAGCGAAAAAATAGAGGCTTGTATAAAATCCCTTCGTGAGCATAATGATGATGCGACCATAATAACTACTCCTTGGAGTGAATTAGACGGCGCGACGATTTTAAATGCTATGGAGGAGAGAAAATCCTTGGCAGAGGAGCTTGAGCATCTTGAAAAAGAGCTAGATGAGCATGAGCACCATCATCACCATCACGATGAA
>JAZOOB010000090.1:0-3431 GCA_045654845.1 Eubacteriales bacterium
CGAAGCGCCTCTTCTTTTGAAGGTGGGTGACAATATAACGACAGACCACATTATGCCCGCAGGTGCAAAGATACTCCCCTACCGTTCAAATATCCCGTATCTTTCTCAGTTCTGCTTCGGTGTATGCGACAAGACCTTCCCCGAAAGAGCGAAGGCGGCAGGCAAAGGCTTTGTCGTAGGTGGTAGCAACTACGGACAGGGCTCTTCTCGTGAGCACGCGGCGCTCGTTCCCCTTTACCTTGGTGTTAAGGCGGTTATTGCAAAGAGCTTCGCGAGAATTCACGCGGCTAACCTCATAAACGCGGGAATTATTCCTCTCACCTTTAAGAACGCCGACGATTTCGAAAAGCTTTCGCAGGATGACGCACTCACACTCGACAATCTCTTCGAAGGTCTTGAAAGCGGAAATATCACCCTTACGGTAAACGGACAGGATAAGATTGAGCTTTCTTGCTCGTTTACGAAAAGACAGATTGATATTTTAAAAGCAGGCGGTCTTTTGAAATACACAAAAACAAGCGGAAAATAAGAGGATAATATCAATGGAAAAATATATAGAACTCGCGACAGAGCATTTTAAAAAGCTCCTTTGCGAACAGATAGAAAGAGCAAACAAGCTTGAAAATGCCGCAAAACGCAAGGATTTTTCTCAGCAGAACAAAATTACCGTCGGTGTATGCTACGGTGACGGCATAGGTCCGATAATCTGCCGTGAGGCAAAAACGCTTCTTTCTGAGCTTTTAAAGAATGAAATTGAAAGTGGAAAAATTGAGCTTAAAACGATAGAAGGCTTGACCATCGAAAACAGACAGAAATGCGGCAAGGCTATCCCCGACGACGTGCTTGACGAGATTAAAAGCTGTGACGTTCTTCTGAAAGGACCTACCACGACACCGAACGGTGGCACTATGGAAAGCGCAAACGTAACGCTTCGTCGCGAGCTTGACCTTTATGCAAACCTTCGTCCTATCTCCATACCCGACCAGAATATCGACTGGGCATTTTTCAGAGAAAACACCGAGGGTGAATATACGCTCGGTAGCAAGGGTATCGAGATTCCCGAAAAGCTCGCTATGGATTTCAAGGTTACGACCGACGCGGGAACAAAGCGAATCGCGCGTTCTGCCTTTGAATATGCCCGCGAAAACGGCAAAAAGCGTGTTTCTATTGTAACGAAAGCGAACATAATGAAAAAGACTGACGGAAAGTTCAGCAAGCTTTGTCACGAGGTAGCCGAGGAATATCCCGATATTCTCTGCGACGAATGGTACATCGACATTATGTGTGCAAACCTTGTAAACGAAAAGATAAGAAGCGACTTTGAGGTCATACTTCTTCCGAACCTCTACGGTGACATAATTACCGACGAGGCGGCACAGATTCAGGGTGGCGTAGGTACGGCAGGTAGCGCGAACGTTGGCGACGAGTACGCTATGTTTGAGGCTATCCACGGAAGCGCGCCCCGAATGATAGAAGAAGGTATCGGCGAATACGCGAACCCGTCAAGCATATTTGTCGCTTGTCAGATGCTTTTGCGTCATATCGGTATGCAGAAATCTGCAGAAAAGCTCGAAAAGGCTATGCAGATATGCACCGAGACCGAAAAGAAGGTAGTCGTTACGGGCAACCGCGATGGCGCGACCTGCAAAGAATTCGCCAATTACGTAATTGAGACTGTAAAGGCTCTTTGAGTTTTAAAGAAAACAAAAAATGCTACGAATTTCTTCGTAGCATTTTTCTTTTTTATAGATTATTTTACGGGGGTGAGCTTCTCTTTTCCACCCATATAAGCGCGAAGCGCTACGGGGATATTTACAGAGCCGTCCTCGTTCAAGTTAGTTTCAAGGAATGCGATAAGCATTCTGGGGGGTGCTACAACGGTGTTGTTGAGCGTATGAGCGAAATACTTGCCGTCCTTGCCGTTTACGCGGATCTTCAAGCGTCTTGCCTGAGCGTCACCGAGATTCGAGCAGCTTCCTATCTCAAAATACTTCTTCTGTCTGGGCGACCAAGCCTCGACGTCTATTGACTTGACCTTAAGGTCTGCGAGGTCTCCCGAGCAGCACTCAAGCGTTCTTACGGGAATATCGAGAGTGCGGAAGAGGTCTACGGTGTTCTGCCAGAGCTTATCAAACCACATCTTGCTATCCTCGGGCTTACAAACGACTATCATTTCCTGCTTTTCGAACTGGTGGATACGGTAAACACCGCGCTCCTCCAAGCCGTGCGCGCCCTTTTCCTTACGGAAGCAAGGCGAATAGCTCGTGAGCGTATAAGGAAGCTCTGCTTCGGGTACAATTCTATCAATGAACTTACCTATCATAGAGTGCTCACTCGTACCGATAAGGTAGAGGTCCTCGCCCTCAATCTTATACATCATAGCATCCATTTCAGCAAAGCTCATAACGCCTGTAACGACGTCGCTTCTGATCATAAAGGGCGGAATGCAATAGGTAAAGCCACGGTCTATCATAAAGTCGCGGGCATAAGAAATTACCGCAGAGTGAAGGCGTGCTATATCACCCATAAGATAATAGAATCCGTTTCCTGCCACTCTTCTCGCGCTATCGAGGTCAATTCCGTTGAAGCGCTCCATAATATCGGTGTGGTAAGGAATTTCGAAGTCGGGAACGACAGGCTCGCCGTACTTCTCTACCTCTACGTTTTCGCTATCGTCCTTTCCTATCGGAACGGTGGGATCGATGATATTAGGAATGGTCATCATAATGCGCTTGATCTTTTCGTCAAGCTCGACTTCCTTCGCCTCGTCCTGTGCTAAAAGCTCGGACTGCTCGGTGACCTTCTTCTTCATCTCCTCGGCTTCCTCTCTCTTACCCTGTCCCATAAGAGCGCCTATCATCTTTGAATACTTGTTTCTGTTCGCACGAAGCTCGTCTGCCTCCTGCTTGAGCTTTCTGTTTTCCTCGTCGAGTGCGATAACCTCATCTACGAGAGCGAGCTTATTATCCTGAAATTTCTTTCTGATATTCTCCTTTACAAGCTCGGGATTCTCGCGTACGAATCTTAAATCCAACATTTAATTTATCCTCCAAAATGAAAAATTAACAAAAAAATAAGAGTATCGCCTCGAATATGGGACGAATACTCCGTGTTGCCACCCAAATTGCCGTAAAAATACAGCCACTCTCTCGCGCTATAAAGGGCGCGCCCTCCGACTTTCATCGGTAGCTCCGAAAGTGGATACGGTAAAAATCAACTCTGTCTTGCACCACCCGACAGCTCTCTGCGCCCGACTCTTTACCGATAGCTTTCATCTTCGCTATTTCTTTACTAATTATATAATATTCTTTTTAAAAAATCAATAGTATTTTAAAATTATTTTAGCTAAATAAAAATTCTCTTTTTCTTTTCATTTTATTGAAAAAACTATACGTATATGCTATAATATAATAACAAGAAAATTTTTGGCG
>JAZOOB010000091.1:0-7129 GCA_045654845.1 Eubacteriales bacterium
CGCAGGTGTAGACGGCGTCGAGGTACACGCGGTACACGAGGGCTACCTTCTCGACCAGTTTGCTATCGAATTCTTCAACAAGAGAGAGGACGAATACGGAGGCAGCTTCGAAAATCGCTATCGATTTGCGGCGGAGGTTGTAAAGGCGATAAAAGAAGCGTGTGGTGAGGATTACCCCGTATCTCTTCGCTATTCTGTAGAGTCTAAGCTCAAGGGCTTCTGCGAGGGCGCAATGCCCGGTGAAAAGTACGTAGAGGTCGGACGTAATATGGAGGAATCCGAAAAGGCGGCTAAATATCTTCAGGACGCAGGATATGATATGCTGAATGCCGACAACGGAACCTACGATTCTTGGTACTGGGCGCATCCGCCAATGTATATGCCCGAAAACTGTAATCTTGACGACGTTTCGCACATCAAGAAGTTTGTGGATATTCCCGTAGTTTGTGCGGGAAGAATGGATGCCGAGGTCGGCGCAAAGGCGGTAGCGGAAGGAAAAATAGATGCGGTAGGTATTGCCCGTCAGTTCCTCGTAGACCCCGAATGGATTACCAAGCTCATTGAAGACAGACTTGAGGATATCAAGCCCTGTATTTGCTGTCACAGCGCGTGCTTTAACTTCTCGTCATCGAAGGGCCATGCGAACACGCAGGACCTCACCGACACTATGGGACTTGCCCGTTGTGCGCTCAATCCTGAAACCATGCAATCGAAGAAATATCACATAGAGCCTGCGAAAAAGCAGAAGAAGGTTGCGATTATCGGTGGCGGTATCGGTGGTATGGAGGCTGCCATAGTTTGTGCTAAGCGCGGACATAAGGTAACTCTTTACGAAAAGAGCGACAAGCTCGGAGGCGTATTTATCGCGGCGGCAGCCCCTTCCTTCAAGGAAAAGGATAAAGCATTGATTTCATGGTATATTCGCGAGCTTTCGAGATATCCCATAGACGTAAGAATGAATGAGGAAATTACCGACGTCAAAGCTCTTGACGCTGACGAAATCATTGTGGCGACAGGCGCAATTGCTAAGAGAATTCCCGTAAAGGGTGCAGAAAATGCCGTCGAAGCAGTAGACTATCTGCTTGGCAATAAGACGGTGGGCGAAAACGTCGTGGTAATAGGCGGAGGTCTTACAGGCTGTGAAATCGCATACGACCTGTATTTGCAGGGTAAAAAGCCTTCGATAGTAGAAATGCAGGATGACCTCATTACTACGAAGGGCATCTGTCTTGCAAATACAAGCTATCTGCGCGACTTCTTCAAGACCAACAAGGTTCCCGTACACCTCGAAACCTCGCTTGTGAAAATTGAAGAGGGAAGCGTTACGCTCAAAAATAAGGACGGAAACGAATTTAAGGTAGATGCCGACTCGGTTATTTTGTCGGTTGGATATAACCCCGCGCCTGTTGCAAAGAAGGGACGCCACGTCCACGTAATAGGCGACGCCTCAAACGTAGGAAATCTTCGTACGGTCATCTGGGGCGCTTGGGACGTAGCAATGAAGCTTTGAGCTTCATTGCAGTAATACGTCGCCATTGGCGACGTTATAGCAAATTTCCTATGCTTTGCATCGGAAATCAAAAATTGAATTGTAAAGAAAGGGTTTTAATATGATTCTTACAAAAGAACAGCAGGCTATTCTTGACGGCGAAAAGGGAGAAACGCTTGCGAAGGTTATGAATACGCTGGTGATGTACGGCGATGCCTTTGAGGCGGAAAAGCTCGTACCCATCACCTCAAAGTACAATCACCTCGTTACGTCTTTCGGACTCAAGGTAATGTCACCCGTTTACGACCTGATGCAGCAGCTTCTTGATGCAGGTGTTGCATCGGGACAGGAGTTTTCAGTAGACCCCCGTCCTCTTGACAAAAACGTACCTGCTAATTTCCTTCAGAATTTCGTGTTCAATAAATTTATGTATACCAAGCAGAATTTCTATGAGGACCAGCTTGAAAAGTTAGGTCTTATGGATAAAAATGCGTTTTCTTGCACGTGCTATATGGACGAAGTCGGAAACAAGCCGAAAAAGGGCGACGTTCTCTCATGGGCAGAGTCCAGTGCCGTCGTTTATGCAAACTCGGTGCTTGGCGCAAGATGTAACAGAAACTCGGGTATCCTTGACATTATGGGCTCTATTGTCGGCTATGTTCCCTATTTCGGACTTCTCACCGACGAGGGAAGAAAGGCGACTTGGGTTATAAAGATCAACACCACGAAAAAGCCCGAGGCACAGCTTCTCGGCTCGGCTATCGGTATGAAGGTCATGGAGGATGTCCCCTACGTTATCGGACTTGATAAATGGCTCGGAAATACCCTTGACGATTCTGCTTGCGCGTATTTGAAGGATTTCGGCGCGGCTACTGCCTCAAACGGTGCGGTAGGTCTTTATCACATAGAAAATCTCACTCCCGAAGCACTTGAGCTTGGAAAAGCTCTTATAGCCGAGGGGGCAAGAGAATACGTTATCGACGATGCAGAGCTTGAAAGAGTTAAAAACAACTATCCTGTTGTTTGGAAGAACCCTGAAGCAGCACCCAAGCTTTGCTTCGTTGGATGTCCTCACCTTTCGCTTGAGCAGCTTAAGACGTGGACGGAAAATATTGAAGCAGGTCTGAAAAATAACGGCAAAAAGAAGGTTACGATCAATACGGTGCTTACAGCCGCGCCTGCGGTTTTGGAAGCATTTGAAAAGACTGAATATGCGGCAAGACTTAAGGCGACGGGTGTTATCACCTCGTATATCTGTCCTTTGATGTATATGAACAACCCTCTTTGTAAGAAGATGCCCGTAATCACCTCGTCTAATAAGCTTCGTACCTACACAAGCGCAAGATATTATACCGATGAGGAAATTCTCAATGCTATTACAGGAGGTAAAAACTAATGAAACAGTTTAAGGGAAGAGTAATAACACCCGGCGAGGTAGTAGCCGAAGCCGTAGTTACCACCGAGGGATTTAATACGCTTGCCTCCTTGCAGATGGCTTTGCAGTTTGGCGATAAAGAGGTAAAATGCGGAGATCAGAGCAACAAGGAGCTTTACGGAAAGCCGCTAATAAATAACGCGCTCTGCCTTCCTCAGACGATAGGCTCTACTACGGGCGGACTCGTGCTTTATTGCGCGTGCTCTATGAAGAAAAACCCTGCTTGTATGCTTTTTGCGAATCACATTGACTCGCTTGCGGCGGCAGGCGCGGTGCTCGCTGATGTTTGGGTAGACGGTGTTACCATGCCCGTTATCGACTCGCTCGGAGATGAATTTTTGAGCTACGTAAAAGACGGAATGAAGATCACGGTAAAAGCCGACGGTGTGGTCGAGGTTGAATAAATTCTTGCCTTTCTTATTAGATGTAGGAGTTCTTTATGAGAAAAATAAAAATAGTGTCAGATTCTTCATCCGACGTTCTCACGCTTGATTATGTAGATTTTTCCAGCGTTCCGATGAAAATTATCACCGAAGAGCGAGAGTTTACCGATGACGCGTTGCTTGACACCGTTGATATGTCTGACTTTTTCGCTCAGTATAAAGGCAAATCCAAGTCCTCCTGTCCGAATACGGCAGATTGGCTAAAGGCGTTTGGAGATGCCGATGACGTTATCTGTGTGACTATTACAAGTGGTCTTTCAGGTAGCTACAATTCCGCCTTTTCTGCGAAGCAGATATATGAAAGTGAAAACGAAGGTAAGCGTGTTTTCATTCTTGACACTCTTTCGGCAGGTCCGGAAATCACTCTCATAGTAAAAAAGCTTGGCGATTATATAAAAGAGGGCTTGCCCTTTGAAGATATCTGTGAAGGCATCAAGGAATATTCAAAAAGCACAGGTCTTATATTTATGCTGAAGTCACTCCGAAACTTTGCGAACAACGGTAGAGTGTCGCCCGTCGTCGCGAAAATCGCAGGCATTGCAGGTATCTGCGTAGTCGGGCGCGCAAGCGAAGAGGGAACACTCGAGCCGACGCATAAATGCCGAGGTGAAGCGAAATCGCTTGAAACTTTACGAAGCGACCTCGAGCTTTTTGGCTTAAATACGGGCAGAGTCAGTATAGGCCACTGCCAAAATGAAAAAGCTGCGCTTCTTCTCAAGCAGATGATAGAAGAGAAGTTCCCTTGCGTCGACGTAGAAGTTCACGAGCTTAGAGGCTTATGCAGCTTTTATGCTGAAAAGGGTGGAGTGCTTGTCGGCTTTGAAAAGAAATGATAAAAGCTTCGTAAAAAATAAAACAATTAAAAATGCGAAGACGTTTTGTTCCTTGAGAACAGCGCCTTCGCATTTTGTTTTTTTATCTTGGTTTTTAATTACTTATTACCCTTTTTGAGCTCTTCGAGAATCTGGGAAAGAAGAGCTTCCTGATTGACGATACTGTTTTTGAAGTTTGCCTCGGCTTCTGCCTTCTCCTTTGCCGCCTTTGCTGCCGCTTCGTCCGCCGCCTTCTTTTCTGCCGCAGCTTTTTCCTCGGCCGCTTTCTTTTCAGCCGCCTCTTTTTCGAGCTTTTCTTCAAAAATCATATTTTTCGCTCTCATTATGATACGAAGAACGAAGAAAATGCAGAATGCAGAAATAAGGAAATCTATAATAGTCTGGAACCAAGTGCCCCAGAGAATCGCTATCTCTGCCGTCAATACCTCGCCTGCCTCGTCGAGAACCGCGGGCTGAAGCACGGTCTTTATACTGTCGAGTGAACCACTCTTTACAAAAATGCTTACAAACGGGTTGATTACGTTGTTTACAAGACCTGTAACTATCTTGCTGAACGCACCGCCTATTACGACACCGACAGCCATGTCGATTACGTTGCCCTTAGTGATGAATTTCTTGAAATCCTGCCAAAAAGTGCTTTTCATTTTTTATCTCCTTTTATGTAATCTATTGTATTAAGCTGACCACTACGATAAGGTGGTCTTTTAATGCTTACGAATGAAATTATATAACAAAATATAAGAAAAGTCAACAATTTACGACTTGCATCTGACTTTTTTACGCGATAATTTATACATTTCCTCAGTCGCTATTCTTGTTTTTGCCACCACGTCGCCCGAGCTACGAGGGAAGCAGTAGTATAGCACGTCTCGGTTTCCTATACATATCATATCACCGATTTCGTACCAGTAGTAGTCGGCATACAGACTGTACGAGAAAAGAGGCTTTTGCTTGTAATCGATATTACCGTCCTCGCTTTGTAGAGAGAAGCCGTTTTCATTGTGAATGAGACGCCCCTTGCCTACCATATATAGCGATTTTGTGTTTGTGAGCATACCTATATCGACCTCGGTGTCAAGAGAATATGAGCCGTTTTCAATTTCCTTGACGACACACTCTCTTTGCCACTTGTACCAAGACGGAATATGAGAAAACTCAGTATTTCCGTCCTGCGCCTCTATTTCGCCGTTTTCTTTTAATTCGTACTTTTTTTGACAAGCCCCACAGGTGAGGTGAATACCCTTTCCCACCATTTTGCCTTCTGTTTTACAGTTTGGGCACTTGTATAGAACTCGGTTTAAGTAGTCTGCGCGGAAGTCCTCTTTTACCGATACGCCATTTTCCTTTTGCCAACTAAAGTTGTCAAAATCAAACTGCTTGGCAAGGATTTCGTTCAATTCCTTCGTGCTTTTTTCGGCAATTTCCTCGACAGAGAGAAGGTAGGTCATTTTAGCCGAAACCTTAACTTTTCTCACCTGAAGATTGTTATATAAAGGGTCACGGGTAAAAGCGCCGTAGGTATTTATCATTACGACAGGTACGCCGAGTAGTTTTAAGCATCTTCCTAAGCTCTCCGGCAGAGGAGTCGCCGTACCGTCGAAGCTATAGCTCGCCTCGGGGTACATTAAAACCGAGCATTTCTTTTCCTTTAACGCGTATAGCATATCCGAAACAAGCTCTGCCTCGGGTACAAACTTCTTTGTAGGAATACAACCGAGATTTCGCATCAGCCAGTTTTTGCCTACGAAACCGTCGGAGGTGCATACGATATTAAACGGCTTTGGATAGAGCATAGCGGAGGCTATTTTGAGGTCGATAAAGCTCGAGTGATTCATAAGATAAAGACAGCTCTCGCCCCGCTTCAGCCTTTCCATACCCACCTTTTCATACTTGAATCTTGCGCTGATAAGATCGGGAATTGATGCCACTCGCACGATAGTTCTGAAAAGAATATTCGGCTTTTTCGGCTTTCTGTGCTTATAGCTCGGCAGATTTATTACCTCACTGTATGGCATATATCGTGTCTTGATTTTCATTGTGATAAATCCTTTTTATTTCGGTGGGATACGACCGAAAATATTATATCATATTCCGTCAAAAAAGTCTATAAAAAATTAAAAATCTATTAAATTTCTGTTATCTAAACAAAAAAGCCCTATTTTTTCAAATAGGGCTTTTTTTATATTCCTTCCATTATGTGCATATTGCGTATGCTTGGATTTTTGATTTCATTTTGAATAGCATATGCCTGCTTTTCCATATCAAAGGAAGGCGAGCGCGTGAGCTTTTGGTTTATAAATTCCTTTATAAACAGCTCGCATATTTCTTCCATGCTTTCCTTTTTCGCCTTCGCCTCTATCTCGTTGTTTCCAAGCTCGGTAAGTGAGCATAAAGAGTCTTCAAGCTCGGCAAACAAGGGAAGAGTGCGCATTTTTCTGTATACCCATTTATAAAACGGCTCGTATTCGTTGTTCAGTAGGTATATAGTAGATATAGCGTGGCGCACAAACTCAAAAACACATAGCTGAGACGCACCGCACTCGTTATGCAGAAGGCATCGCTCGTAGTTGTAAAGACCGCTTTGCGCCATCATAACGGCGTGCGCGGAGAGCTTTTTCCTTCTTATATCCTCAGGATAACCGAGAGAAAGCTCGTCTCTTATCCTTGAAATCTCGCCAAGCCCGTCGAAAAAGATTTCGCCGTTTGTAAGAGTGGCAAGTGAATGGCTTGGAATGAAAAACCACTGTTCATATGAAGTCGGAAGAGAAGGACTTCCCAAGAATTTTGTAAGAAGGTCCTCTATGACTATCACACCGCGTCTGGCGCCACCTACCGCCGATACACCTTGTCTTTTGTAGCCTAAAAATTCCTTCGGTAGCCTTGAATATGCTCGCTCAAGCTCAAAGCCGTATTCGTCGTAGTCCTCTTT
>JAZOOB010000092.1:0-1665 GCA_045654845.1 Eubacteriales bacterium
CCGAGCATTTCAATGCTATATGGGTAAAGAACGAGTGGTCGAGATACCTTTCGCTCATCAAAAACGGCTCAAAGAAGATTCTTATTCCCGCATACAGAGATATGGATCCCTACGACCTGCCCGAAGAGTTTTCACACCTGCAGGCACAGGATATGTCCAAACTCGGCTTTATGCAGGACTTGACGAGAGGTATTAAGAAAATAGTCGAAGCAAACACACCCAAAGTAGCGGTGAAGGAAACCGCAAGAGAAAGCTCGGCAAGTGTTAATTCAAATCTCAATACCCTCTTAAAACGCGCGATGCTCTTTGTGGAGGACGGAGAATACAAGAACGCGAATGCATATTGCGAAAAAATCCTCGACATAGACCCTGAAAACGCAGGGGTTTACGTATGTAAGCTTCTGATGGACTTGGGCGTAAAAAGACAGGAGCACCTTGCCGATTATGCCGAGCCCTTCGATGATAACAGAAACTACGAAAAGGCAATTCGTTTTGCAGACAAAGACCTGAGAAACACCTTAGAGGGGTACGTGCAGGGAATCAAGGAACGAATTGAAGAAGAATGCCTGAACGGAATTTATCAGTCCGCCTTGGAAGAAATGAACGAGCCTCAGAATGACGTGGGATTGCTTCTCTTGGCTGAGCAATTTGAATCTATTTCGGATTACAAGGACTCCAAAAAATTGGCCGAAAAGTGTCGCAGAACCGCCGAAAAGATGCAGAAAGACGCGATTTTGATATACGCAAACGGACTTTTAGAGGACTTCGCTATCGCAGATGCTACGCAAGGCGACCTTGAAGCCTTCACCTCAGCGTGTGAAATGCTTACATCAATCAAGGGCTACGAGGACGCCGACGAAAAGCTTTCTCTTTGCAAAAGCAAAATCGAAGAGATCAAAATCAAGCTGGAAGACGACCGAATAGAAGCCGAGCGCCAAGCGGAGCTTCGCCGTATTGAAAGGGAAAAGAAAAAAAGGCGCAATAAAAGAAATGCCAAAATCTTTCTTATAATATTGGCACTTATCCTTGTTATTACCTGTGCTACAGTTGGATTTTTACATTCAAGATATTATAAAGCGGTGGCTTTAGCAAACGCTTCAAAGCATGATGAAGCAATTGCGATTTTTGAAACGATTAAATGGTACGATAACAGCGAAGAATGGATAAAGTACTGTAGCTATAGTCGTGATTATAGTAAGGCAGTTGACCTGCAAAACAACAAGAAATACCAAGAAGCCATAGACCTCTTTGAGACCCTTGATGGTTATAAGGATAGCACGCATAGAATTAACGCCTGCAAAACAGAAATACGATACCAGGAAGCAGTTTCCTTGATGAACAAAGGGAAATATCAAGAAGCTTTAACCATTTTTACTTCGCTCAGTGGGCACAGGGACAGTAACACACGAAAGGCGACGTGCGAAAAGTACATAAAATATAATGATGCAGTTGCTTTGATGAGTAAAAAAGACTATAAAAACGCTATTGTAAAATTCACGGCACTTGGATCTTTCAACGATAGCAAAACAAAGCTTGCAGAATGTGAAAAAGCTTTGGTTCAAACAATGCAGGATTACGTAAACTCTGTTGATTTCAAAATGTTTATTGCATATTCATCAGGTGTTTCTGAAAAGTATTTAAGGCAAGTGACCTTCACCCCTTATC
>JAZOOB010000093.1:0-4695 GCA_045654845.1 Eubacteriales bacterium
ATTGGCACTGTGCTTGAATTCCACAGCGACCTTTTTTCTTCTTTTGGAGAAAAGAAGCGTGAACCAGCGGCACACCTGACAGAAGGGGGTGAGCCATTTGTGCTTATAAAGTATCGGATACTGTGTTCTTATAGACTTATAAGGAAGCCATATTCTTGACAGGATATAACCCATCCTGCTTCCCTTTTTCGCCTGTTTTACCTTCACCTTGCTTTCAAGGCTTCCGTATATACCGCCGAAAAGAATATATTCTTCCATGATTTCGGTATTCTCGGTATGCGGCGCGCCGTCGAGCCAAGCACCTGTCAACCTTACTACCTCGTTTTCAAAGCGCAAAAGTCCTGCCTCCAAAAGAAGCCTCTCGCACTCTTCTCTGTCCATTTCCTTTTTATTCAAAAGGTATACGTCCAATACCGAACGGACACCACAGCCACCCGACAAGAAGTGGTACGCCATATGCGCTATACTGTGAAAATAGAGATATTCGTCGGTCTGCGCGTACTGATATGCGCCCTCCCTCACAGGAAGAGAATTTTCCCATACCGTATCCAGAACCTTGTCCATACTCTCTATATTCTCTTTTATACTGTGGTGAAGCTCTATATGAACTCCACTTTTCGAATAGAGCGAAACGTCGTGATATTTTATCTCATTATTCGTAGTATATGAAAGATTATTCTCTAAAACCAAGGTGGCTTTTTTGAGGTCGCCTTCCTTTACCAAAACGTCAATATCACAGCTCGTCCTCATAAACGGCTGGGGGTAATATTCCCTTATTTTCGCGCCCTTTAAAAGTATGAAGGGTATTTCTGCCGCTTCAAGCGCCTCTTTTATACGCTCGGTTTCATATTTTATCTGCTCGTAACGATAGATAGCGACAAGCCATTTCTTTTCGAGCTTTTTTGCAGTCTCGCCGTCAAGCTTTAATGAAAGACGGGAAAGCGCCTCTGCAATTATATGAGAAAGGTCGTGTTTGTTCGACAATTCATATAAGTCGGAGAGCGCATTTTCGTCTATCGCCTTTATGATTTCTTCGTCGACAGGCTTTTTTGTCAGGGCAAAGCTTATTAAAGAAAACATAATTTTCTTCGTATTCATACACACTCTCCTTTCTCATTATTTCTTTAGATTATCAGAACTTTCTCCAAACCATTTTGTCTACTACGCCCGTATAGGACTGAATAAGCTTGACTACCTTTGTAGACACGTTTTCGTCTATATAGTCGGGCACGGGTATTCCGTTATCACCCTCAAGCACCATATCGACGGCGGTAGTCACCGCCTGCAAAAGCGATTTTTCATCTATTCCCGCAAGCACGAAGCACGCCTTATCAAGCGCCTCGGGACGCTCGGTAGAGGTTCTTATACATACAGCGGGGAAAGGATTTCCAATTGACGTAAAGAACGAGCTTTCCTCGGGAAGCGTTCCACTATCCGAAACGACAGCAAACGCGTTCATCTGTAAACAGTTGTAGTCATGGAAGCCGAGAGGCTCGTGACGGATAACGCGAGAGTCAAGCTTGAAGCCCGACTTTTCAAGACGGTTTCTGCTTCTGGGGTGGCAGGAATAGAGGATGGGCATATCGTACTTCTCTGCCATCGCATTTATTGCATTAAAGAGCGAATTGAAGTTCTTTTCGGTATCTATATTTTCCTCTCTGTGAGCCGAAAGAAGAATATACTTCTTCTTTTCAAGACCGAGCCTTGAAAGAATATCGCTCGCCTTTATCTCGTCGAGATTGGCGCGCAGAACCTCTGCCATAGGCGAGCCCGTTACGTAGGTGCGTTCTTTGGGAAGTCCGCAATCTGCAAGATATCTTCTCGCATGCTCGGAATATGCAAGGTTGACGTCCGAGATTATATCTACAATTCTTCTGTTGGTTTCCTCGGGCAGACATTCGTCCTTGCATCTGTTGCCCGCTTCCATATGGAATATCGGGATATGTAATCTCTTCGCTGAAATAGCGGAAAGGCAGGAATTAGTGTCACCGAGAATGAGAAGCGCGTCGGGCTTTATCTGGCTCATAAGCTTATAAGAGCAATTTATGATATTGCCGACAGTCGCACCGAGGTCGTCGCCTACCGCGTCCATATATACCTCGGGCTCACCGAGCTTCAAGTCCTTGAAGAATATGCCGTTCAAGTTATAATCATAGTTCTGTCCCGTATGAGCAAGCACACAGTCAAAATATTTTCTGCACTTGTTTATAACGGCGGCAAGACGGATTATCTCGGGGCGCGTGCCGACGATTATAAGAAGCTTCAATCTTCCGTCATTCTTGAACGAAACGTCCGAATAGTCAAGTTTTATTTGCATTTATCTTTCCTCCACTATCTCAAAAAATGTATCGGGCTTGTCCTTGTCGAATTGCTCGTTTGCCCACATGAGCGTGACGAGGTTTTCGGTGTCGGACAGATTTATGATGTTGTGAGTATATCCGGGGAGCATATGCACCGCTTCTATCTTATCTCCGCTTACCTCAAAGTTAAGCACCTCGTCGGTACCTATCTTTCTCTGCTGGATAAGACCCTTGCCCGAAACGACAATGAAAAACTCCCATTTCGTGTTGTGCCAATGCTGTCCCTTCGTGATATTAGGCAAAGAAACGTTTACAGAAAACTGTCCGCACTTTTCGGTCTTCAAAAGCTCTGTAAAGCTACCTCTTGCGTCTACGTTCATCTTCAAGGGGAAAGCGACCTTCTCCTTCGGCAAATATGAAAGGTAGGTGCTATACAGCTTTTTTGCAAACGAATTATAAGGAATTTCGGGCATAACAAGAGTGCTTGACTGCGCCTTAAATTCTTCGAGCAGATCTACTATCTCGCCAAGTGTCACCTTGTGAGTTATAGGCGCGGCGCAATATCTGCCGTCTTCCTTTAATACTGTTTCAATGCCGTCGTATTCACAGTGATGCTCGCGACCCTCGAGCGCCAAAATCATTTCGTCTACGAGGTCGTCGACGTAAAGAAGCTCCAATTTTGCACTTCTGTCGTTTACCTGTATAGGCAGGTCGTTCGCTATATTATTGCAGAAGGTAGCGACGGCAGAATTGTAATTCGGTCTGCACCATTTTCCAAACAAATTCGGGAAGCGGTAAACGAGCACCTTCGCGCCCGTTTCCTCGGCGTACTCGAAGAATAGCTCCTCGCCCGCCTTCTTGCTTCTTCCGTAATCACTGTCATAGCGACCTATAAGCGTCGCCTGAATAGAGGAAGAAATCATAACGGGGCATTTGTTGTTATGCTTTTTGAGAGTGTCAAGTAAAGTTGACGCAAACCCAAAATTCCCCTTCATAAATTCCTCGGGATTTTGCGGTCTGTTCACACCCGCGAGATTGAATACGAAATCCACCTTTTCACAAAAGCTGTCAAGTAATGCAGGATCGGTGTCTATATCGTACTCAAAAATCTCGTCTATTACAAGACCCTCGTGTGTTTTATCCTTGCCGTCTCTTACGTTTTTAAGCGAGGCGCAAAGATTCTTTCCAACGAAGCCGTAAGCTCCTGTCACAAGTATATTCATAATTACTTTTCGCCCTTTGCAAGTTCCTCTTGAATATAAGCAAGAGACGCGATTTTCGCCTTCGTTTCCTCTACCGAGAGAAGCTGTGTATTGTTCGAGTTAAATTCGGTGAGGGGGTTACGCTCAGCGTCTCCCTCTTTAAAGTACTTGTCGTAGTTAAGACCGCGCTTGTCGCAGGGCACACGGTAAAAGTCACCCATATCTATCGCGTTTGCGCATTCCTCGTTTGTAAGAAGAGTTTCGTACATCTTCTCGCCGTGACGGATACCTATTACCTTGATATCCTCTTCCTTGCCACCGAAAAGCTGCATAACAGCTTTTGCCTGTGTTTCTATCGTGCAAGCGGGCGCTTTCTGTACGAGAATGCCACCGCTTTCACCGTGCCCAAATGCAAAGAGAACGAGGTCTACCGCTTCGTCAAGAGACATAATAAATCGCGTCATTGTAGGCTCTGTGATAGTGATAGGCTTGCCTGCTCTTATCTGGTCTATCCACAGAGGAATTACCGAACCGCGAGAGCACATTACGTTTCCGTAACGGGTGCAGCAGATTTTCGTCTTATCGGGGGATACCGTTCTCGACTTTGCGACTATAACCTTCTCCATCATAGCCTTACTCGTTCCCATAGCGTTTACAGGATACGCCGCCTTGTCGGTAGAAAGACATACTACGTTTTTAACACCTGCATCAATTGCGGCGGTGAGTACGTTTTCAGTACCCAAAACGTTGGTTTTTACGGCTTCAATGGGGAAAAACTCGCAGGAAGGCACCTGCTTGAGCGCTGCCGCGTGGAAGATATAGTCCACCCCGTGCATAGCGTTTTTGACCGATGCGAGATCGCGCACGTCGCCAATATAGAATTTTATCTTCTCTGCGACCTCGGGCATTTTAGCCTGAAATTCGTGGCGCATATCGTCCTGCTTCTTCTCATCGCGCGAGAAAATTCTGATCTCTCCGATATCGGTGCGAAGAAAACGGTTCAAAACCGCGTTTCCGAAAGATCCCGTACCACCGGTAATAAGTAAGGTTTTATTTGCAAAAAGGCTCATTTTTATAGCTCCTTATCTGTTTTTATACATTCTATCATAATAGTCCTTGTAGTCTCCGCTTATGATGTTCTCCCACCATTCGCGATTCTCGAGGTACCACTTTATCGTCTTTTCAATGCCGTC
>JAZOOB010000094.1:0-4445 GCA_045654845.1 Eubacteriales bacterium
GTTCGTAAGTACGTAGAAGAGGGCAAGGACCTCGTAGGCAAGGGCTTTGACCCCCGTAAGCTCCTCGCTCCCGGCGTTGAAGCAATCAAGGCGACCGTTAAAGAAAAAATGGAGCTCTTTGGCTCTGTTGGTAAGGCGTAATTTATGTCTGACAATCCGAAAAGTGTAAGAAGCCGTCTACTCGGTGAAAGCGTTGTAAAGGCGCTCAATGACCGTTATTTTGATGCAATTTACTGTGAAAACAGCAAGGACGCGATTGATGCCGTACTTTCTATGATACCGAAAAAATCGAGTATCACTTGGGGCGGATCAATGACTATCCGAGATATAGGTCTGACCTCTATTCTTGAAAATGGTGATTACCTCGTTTTCGACAGAGATAAGGTTCCGCCAGAGGAAAGAACAGATTTTGTCAAAAAGCACTTCTTCTCCGATTTCTATCTCACAAGCACGAATGCATTGACAGAGGACGGAATCCTTTTCAACGTCGACGGAATGGGAAACCGCGTGGCATCTATGATCTACGGCCCTAAAAACGTAATTGTCGTAGTTGGGGTAAACAAGATAGTAAAAAATCTCGATGCCGCGATCTCAAGAGCAAGAAGCATAGCAGCGACAACAAACGCGCAGCGCTTCAACATTGACACTCCCTGCAAAAAGACGGGTATGTGTGCCGACTGTAAGTCCGGTGACAGTATCTGCTCTTATATGGTAGCTACCAGAATGTGTAATCCGCACGGAAGAATAAAGGTAGTTATCGTAGGGGAAAGCCTCGGATTTTAATTTTTAATAAGAAAAGCGTATGTAATAGGGATTCTTCCCCTTTATATGCGCTTTTTTATTTAAAATATTTTAATATTTTAACGTTTTAGTATTGACAATCATAAAATGTTGGTGTATAATTGTATACAATAAACCAATAGGAGAAAAAGCAATGCTTGAAATTTCTAAAAAATCCAATCTGCTGGAGCAGAAGGCGTATAAATATTCCTTACAGGACGTAGAGAACCCTAATCTGTATAGAGAAATATACAGTTACAGCGAAGTGCCGAAGGTCCCCTTCAACCACAGACGAGTTCCTATGAATATGCCTGAGGAAATATGGATAACAGACACTTCTATGCGTGACGGTCAGCAATCGGTAGAGCCCTATACGGTAAAGCAGATCGTCGATCTTTATAAATTGCTTAACAAGCTCGGCGGACCTAAGGGTATCATTCGTCAGTCGGAATTCTTTATTTACAGTAAAAAGGACCGAGAGGCAGTAGATAAATGTATGAGCTTGGGCTACAAGTTCCCTGAAATTACGACTTGGATACGCGCAAACCGCGAGGACTTCAAGCTTGTGCGTGACCTCGGAATTAAGGAAACCGGTATTCTCGTATCCTCCTCCGACTATCACATCTTCCACAAGATGGGTATGACAAGACAGCAGGCGATAGATCATTACGTAGCGACTATCTCTGATGCCTTTGAGGCGGGTCTTGTACCGAGATGCCATTTAGAAGATATTACGAGAGCGGACTTCTACGGATTCGTGCTTCCCTTCGTAAACAAGCTTCAGGATATGTCAAGAGATGCGGGTATTCCCGTCAAGATACGCGCGTGTGATACTATGGGCTACGGCGTACCCTATACCGCCGTCGCAATTCCCCGAAGCGTGCCCGGTATTATATACGGCTTACAGCACTACTCTGACGTCCCCTCCGAGATGATAGAGTGGCACGGACACAACGACTTTTATAAGGCGGTGGCAAATGCCTCTACCGCTTGGCTCTACGGTGCGTGCGCGGTAAACACCTCACTTCTCGGCATCGGTGAAAGAACGGGTAACGTTCCGCTTGAAGCTATGGTGTTTGAGTATGCTTCCTTAAAGGGCACACTTGACGGAATGGACACGACGGTAATTACCGAAATAGCCGAATACTTCGAAAAGGAAATGGGATACGTAATTCCTCCTATGACGCCCTTCGTCGGAAAGAACTTCAATATGACGAGGGCAGGCATCCACGCGGACGGACTTTTGAAGGATGAGGAAATCTATAATATTTTCGACACGAAGACGCTTTTGAATAAGCCCGCTTACGTAGCGGTAAGCAAGACCTCGGGTCTTGCGGGTATAGCTTACTGGATAAACAGTAACTACTGCTTAAACGGTGACAAGGCGATAAACAAGAGAGATCCCTTGGTTCTTCAGCTCAAGGAATGGATAGACGCCGAATACGAGGACGGCCGTCAGACCGTAATGAGCGATATTGAGCTCGAAAATAAGATAAGAGAGCTGACAAACGGAAATTTTCCGTACTGATTAAAAGAGGTGGATTATGAAAAACGAATCTTTGGCAGATAAAGTTTTCGCCAGACTTGAAAGCGATATACTTGAAGGAAAATACAAAAAAGGCGACGTTCTTACCGAGATAGGACTTTCAAATGAGTTTAAGGTAAGCCGTACACCGATAAGAGAAGCTATACGCCGTCTTGAACAGGAAAATCTGGTTACCGAGACGGGAAAAGGAATTACTATCCTCGGTATAAGCAAAAAGGACCTCTCTGACATTTACGATATAAGAATGAGAATAGAAGCACTCGCTTGTCACTGGGCGGCGAAAAACATCACACAAGCCGACCTCGACGAGCTTTCAGAAATCCTCGACCTGCAGGAATTCTATACCTCAAAGCAGAAGACGAACAACCTGAAAAACACCGACTCTTCATTCCACGACATAATTTATCGCGCGTGTGACAGCGCGCCTCTTATGGATATTCTCGCTTCCCTTCACAGAAAGATACAGATGCAGAGAAAATCTTCGCTCGAAAATGCAGAAAGAGCGAAAGAGGCGGTAAAGGAGCATAGAGAAATTTATAATGCTCTGCTCGCACACGATGCCGACCTTGCAGAAAAGCTTATGATAAAGCATCTGAGTAATGCAAAGGAAAACTTGTTTAAAATTTCGTCAATCTAAGAAAGAGGAAAACAATATGGGACTCACTATTGCACAAAAAATCATAAAGGCGCATCTTCTCGAAGGCGATATGACCGTAGGTAGCGAAATTGCGCTCAAAATAGATCAGACGCTCACTCAGGACGCAACGGGTACTATGGCTTATCTTGAATTTGAGAGCATAGGTATTCCCCGCGTAAGAACAGAGCGCTCTGTCGCTTATATAGACCATAACACTCTTCAGTCGGGCTTTGAAAATGCCGACGACCACCTCTACATTCAAAGCGTGGCGAAAAAGTACGGAATTTATTTCTCCCGTCCCGGAAACGGTATCTGTCATCAGGTACACTTAGAGCGCTTTGGAAAGCCTGGAAAGACTCTTATCGGTTCTGACAGCCACACCCCCACGGGTGGCGGTATCGGTATGCTCGCTATGGGTGCGGGCGGTCTTGACGTAGCGGTGGCTATGGGCGGTGGCGCTTATTATATCACTATGCCTAAAATGTATAAGGTAAACCTTACGGGCAGACTTTCCGATTTCGTCACCGCAAAGGATATAAGCCTTGAAATTCTTCGCATTCTCTCGGTAAAGGGTGGCGTTGGCGCTATTATCGAGTGGGGTGGCGAGGGTATTAAGTATCTCTCCGTGCCCGAACGCGCGACGATAACCAATATGGGCACCGAGCTCGGTGCAACTACCTCTATATTCCCCTCTGACGAGATAACAAGACAGTTCCTTATTGCAGAGGGTCGCGAAGAGGACTTCGTACCGCTTGAAAGTGATTCTGACGCGGTATACGACAAGGTTATTGATATTGACCTTTCCACTCTTAAGCCCCTTATTGCACAGCCTCACAGCCCCGACAATATAGTGAGTGTAGCAGATATTGCGGGAACGAAGGTCGATCAGGTATGTATCGGCTCTTGCACTAACTCTTCCCTTCACGATATGCTGAAGGTTGCCGCACTTCTGAAGGGCAAGACGATTTCTCCTTCTGTGAGCCTTTCTATATCTCCCGGCTCGAAGCAGGTGCTTTCTATGCTCGCTGATTGCGGTGCGCTTTCGGATATGATCTCGGCAGGTGCGAGAATTCTCGAATGCGCTTGCGGTCCTTGTATAGGAATGGGATTCTCTCCTAATTCGAGTGGTGTAAGCCTTCGTACCTTTAACCGTAACTTCGAAGGAAGAAGCGGTACGGCTGACGGAAAGGTATATCTCGTTTCTCCCGAAACGGCGGTTGCGGCGGCACTTACGGGCGTTATTACCGACCCGACCACCTTGGGCAGTATGCCGAAAATCGAAATGCCTAAGGAATTCAAGATAAACGACAATGCAATTCTCCCCCCTGCAAGCGAGGAAGAAGCAAAATCTCTTGAGGTAAAGCGCGGTCCTAACATTAAGGAATTCCCCGACTCTTCTCCCCTTGAGGATTCTATCGAAGCGCCTCTTCTTTTGAAGGTGGGTGACAATATAACGACAGACCACATTATGCCCGCAGGTGC
>JAZOOB010000095.1:0-23028 GCA_045654845.1 Eubacteriales bacterium
GGAAGGCAAGCGAGCCTGAGCAGTTACATATAGGCGAGGAAATAGAAAGCTCTATGTAACGAAGTCCTATATATCCGAATACCATAGCCGCGATATAAATAGCAGCGACAGGCAGATAAATAAAGAAGTCACGGATAGCAAAGTCGGTGTAGAAAAGATTTGCTACAAAATCCGGAACAGCGTCAAGGTCTTTTATAAGAGCGCCGCCAATAAGGGTTATAAGGAAGTGAATTCCCATTATAAAGCCGACGGCAAAGACGACCTTCCAATGACTGTTTTTGTCCTTTTGAGCCGTACCTACCTTAGAGAAAAGGTCTGAACCGCTCCAACAGAGAAGCGCTACGATTGAATAAATAAACATAATAGTTACCTCTTATTATATAATAAAATTTTAATTATTTCAATACCGATTTTATTTTAGCTCTATAAGATTTTTTTCTACCATTTTCTGAAGTGACATCAAAATACCAAGCTTCGCGTGGTACCAAGTAAGACCACCTTGGAAATAGATAGCATAGGGAGGACGGATAGGTCCGTCGGCAGAAAGCTCGATGGACGAGCCCTGAATGAAGGCGCCTGCCGCCATAATGACCTCGGAGTCATATCCTGGCATAGCCCACGGCACGGGGGTCACGTAGCTATCGACGGGAGCCGCCGCCTGAATACCCTCGCAGAATGCTACCATTCTTTCCGCACTTCCAAGCTCGACCGCCTGAATTATATCGTGTCTGCTTTCAGTCGCGTTAGGGATTACGTTAAGACCGAGTCGCTCATAGATGTTAGCGGCGAAAATAGCGCCTTTAAGAGCTGATGCGACAACGGTCGGTGCAAGGAAGAAGCCCTGATAGAAGGCGGGCATTATACCGAGGTTAGCACCTACCTCCTGACCAAGTCCGGGGGCGCTCAATCTGTAAGCACAGCGCTCTACAACGTCGGCTCTTCCGCAGATATAACCGCCGATGGGGGCAAGTCCGCCACCTGGGTTTTTGATAAGCGAGCCTACTATCATGTCTGCACCCACGTCAGAGGGCTCTATTACCTCGACGAATTCGCCGTAGCAGTTATCTACCATGCATATAAGGTCGGGCTTTACACTCTTTACAAAGGAAATAAGCTCGCCTATTTGCTTGACGGAAAAGGTCGGGCGCATCTGATAGCCCTTTGAACGCTGTATGGTTACGAGCTTGGTTTTCTCGTTTATAGCCTCTTTTATTGCGGGATAGTCAAAAGTCCCTTCACTCGTCAAATCTACCTGACGGTAGCTTACGCCGTATTCCTTTAAAGAGCATACAGACTCTCTTATGCCGATAACCTCTTCAAGGGTGTCGTAAGGACGACCTGCAGGGGAGAGAAGCTCGTCCCCGGGCAGAAGATTAGCCGAGAGTGCGACGGTCAGGGCGTGAGTTCCACAGGTTATCTGAGGGCGAACAAGCGCACTTTCTGTGTGGAAGCAGGAGGCGTACACCTTTTCAAGATTGTCGCGTCCTACGTCGTTATAGCCGTATCCCGTAGTTGCCGCGAAGTGCGTCGCATTTACGTGATTTTCCTGCATAGCAGAGATTACCTTGCACTGATTGTATTCTGCTATCTCATCTATCTTTTTGAAGCGCTCTTCGAGATCAGCGAGTACCTTTTCGCCAAAGAGGAATACCTCTTCCGAGATCCCGAGCGATTTATACATATTTTTCGTTTCCATATCAGTTGTCCTTTTCCTCGATTTTTTCAAAAATTTCTAATGCGACCTTGTTCATTACGTCGGGCTTTGTGATGAATATTCCGTTTTCATCATCACCCAAGATGAGAAGTGTGTCGCCCGGCTTGATGTTGAAAAGACATCTCGCTTCCTTTGGGATTACTATCTGCCCCTTTTCGCCTATCTTCGCAGTTCCGAAAAGGTGCTTTCCCTTTGGCATACCGAGCAGGTGTTTTCCTTGCGGCATTTTATCCCTCCGTTCGTATGATTTTCCTACAAGTAGGAATTGTATCATATTTTCGCCAAAAAGTCAATAAAAAAAGCAAAAAAACAGACTGTTCGCGCCATTTTTTTGCTCTTAATTTTAATCGTTATTTGCATTCAGTATATACTTTTTCACCAAAAACAACGGGTGATAGGATAGCTTCGATTTGCGAAGCCCCTCGTCGTCCATATCGTCTTCTCGGTTTATATACACGACGCCTTCGCTTGCGAAATGAGAAGCGAATGAACAGACGAGCATTTGATACGCCCCTGCATACTCTATATTCGCCTTTTCTATATGCACAAACATCGTTTTGTCTATTATCTCGGCAAAGGAAAAGCCGACTATCTCGCCCGACACCTTAAGAATTCCGCCGAATTGACGGTATTCGCTTGGATTCTCTATAAGCTCGAAGATTTTTGCCGTTTCTGCCTCAATAGCGGGATTTTTCTTTTCGCTATCAGAAGAAAAACGCTCAAAAAAGGCTTTAAGCTCGTCCTTGTTTTTTTCGTTTACTTCTTCGAAGCTATAATCGGGATAAAGCCTTTTGAATTTGTTTACGTGATTTCTTTGACCGCTCAGCTTTTTACCTCTAAAGGTGGAGAGGGATTCGTAGTCGTATACGTAGTCGAAGCTCTCTCTTTTCTCTTGCGTTTCGCTTTTTGGGTATCTTTTTTCTAAGCGCGAAAGGCTTTCCTCGTCAAAAATGAAGAAGGAAAGGGGGAACCCTTTTCTTTTCGCGTCCTCTTCGGCATATAAAAGCGCCTTTTCGGGATTATTGCCCAAGGGGTAGGTATAGCGCACCTCGCCGTTTTCCTCTACCTTGAAGATAATCGTGCCGTCTATTATAAGATATTCTGTTTTGAAAAAATCCGCCCAGATGAAGGTCCCGCCTACACTGCAATCGCAAGCGAGTGAGGATTCCTTTTCAAAGTAGGGGAAAATCAGCTCTACGTCTTCTTTTCCCAGTTTTTTAAATTCCTGCATATTTTCCTCGAAAATTAAATCAGTTGATTCTTAAGCCCTTTGGATAATGGTTTTTCGCCATACCGTCGACAATCTTTGCCCCACCGAGAGAGACCCCGTCGACGAGCACCGATGCATATCCGTTTTCATAGCCGTCTACTGCTATCACGTCGCCGTGCATATAGGAATATACACGAGAGTCGTCAAGAGAAAGGTTTATTTTTCTTATAAAGCGGTGACTAAGAGCAGAGAAGAGGTGATGATGCGGTGTAAACAGATTTTTGTTTATGCTACCGAGCAATACCCCTGCACAGAATACGCTCTTCGGAGGTATGGGCGCGTCTTGTTTCAGCGCTATAATGTTATTATTGTACTTTCTTATGCACAAATCCTTGTATTCGGAGAGATTTTTTCTTAAAAAGTCGGTTACTATTTCGTTTTCTGCGCGAGAAAGCGGTAACGACGCGTCTTTATATAGAAATCTCTCGTCCTCACCTTCGTTTTTCTTTAAAAGCGCGAAGAATTGTCCCTCACCCTTTGATACGTGAGGATAAAAACGACGGCAAAGGTGTAGGTCCTTCGACTTCGCACCCTCAAAGGTGAAGCCGTCATCGGTATGCGCTATAAGGGATTCGCTTACAGGCACAAGAGAAAATTCGGGGTGTGTAGAGAGAAACTCGTCTATCTGCATCTCATTTTCTTCAAGCGAGAAGGTGCAGGTCGAATATAAAAGGTATCCGCCCGCCTTTACAGTTTTTGCACCGTAATTTATGATTTCCTTCTGCCTTTTCGCACAAGCTATAACGTTTTCTTCAGACCACATCTGTATCGCCTGCTCGTTTTTGCGGAACATTCCTTCGCCCGAGCAGGGCACGTCAGCGAGCACGAGGTCAAAGCAACAGGAAAACCACTCGGAAAGCGTCTTTGAGTCGGTGTTTAATGCGACAGTATTCGTCGTGCCGAGTCGCTCGAGATTTCCTACCATCAATTTGCATCGGGAGGGTACGTACTCGTTTGAAAAGAGAAGTCCGTCTTTTCCTATTTTTTCGGCTAACTGCGTGGTCTTTCCACCAGGAGCGGAACACATATCCAGAATTCGCCAGCCCTTTTCAATAGTCAAAGCGTTTACAGTCGCCATAGCCGAGGGATCCTGCACGTATATAGCCCCCGCGTGATGATAGGGGTGGTTTCCTATCTTGTCCTCGGAAAAATAATATCCGTTTTCGGCAAAGGGAATAGGCGTTGAGTTGAAAAGCGACCTGCCCTCAAAAAGAGAGGGATCTGCCTTTATCGTATTTATACGGAATGCGCGCGAAGGGTCCTTATTTTCAAGCTCGTCCTTTAAGAGAGGATATTTCTCTTTTAAAAGCATTTCCATTCGCGTTTCAAATTCTTTTGGTAGCATAATTGCCTCTTTTATCAATATACTCGTTTTCGATTATGCCAAAAGGCGTCAGCCTTAGTCAGCGCTTTTCAGCTTTGCAAAGGTCGCCATAAGCTTTTTCGTGACACCGCTGTCGAATTTTACCTCATAGAGAATGTCACCGCCCATTTCACGCACCGAGAGTATTTCGCCAAGACCGAATACCGAGTGTATTACGCGATGTCCAACCGAGAATTTCTTTATGCCGAAGTCGGAAGGGGTTTTCGGTGCATTTTGTGCCGACGCGCGAGGGGTACCTGCATAAGATGCCGAGTCTGCGCGTCTTGTAAACTCGCTTGACATTGTAGGTGCAGGGCTTTTCGGCTTGTTAAACGCCTTTTCTTTTTGTACGTTATATATAGAGGGCGCTCTTTGTATAAGTCTTGGGGGTAATTCGTTTTGTATAAAACGGGAAAGTCTGTTATACATCGTTCTTCCGTACAGCATTCTTTCGTGCGTGTGGGTTATAAAGAGCTTTTCCTTTGCGCGCGTGATAGCCACGTATGCAAGGCGTCTTTCCTCGCACATCTCATCATTACTGAAGAGATTCTGCGACGAAGGGAAAATTCCGTCCTCCATGCCGGAAAGGAATACTACGGGGAACTCAAGTCCTTTTGCGCTATGTATAGTCATCATGACGACAGCATCTGCGTTTTCGTCGTATTTATCCACGTCGGAGACGAGCGCTACTTCTTCAAGGAATCCACCGAGCGTAGGTACTTCTACCTTCTTTTCGTATTCTACTGCGCCCGATATAAGCTCCTTCACGTTATCTATTCTCGTTTGAGAAATTTCGCCTTCGGCTATCAGCATTTCGTGATATCCCGACACTTCAAATATTTCTTCTATGATTTCGGAGGGCTTTTCTTTGGTGCTTCTCACAGTGTCAAGCTTGTTTACAAAGTCGAGAAGCTTTGCACTTGATTTTGAAAGAGCCGGAATATTAGCGCTGTCCTGCATTATTTCGTACATGCTGACGCCACGCTCTATCGCGAGCTCCTCGACAGCCTCTACTGTCGAGTTGCCTATCTTTCTTTTTGGCTCGTTTATAATACGCTTTAAGCGCTGATTATCGCGAGGATTAAAGATAACGTGCAAATAAGCGACCATGTCTCTTATTTCCTTGCGGTCGAAGAAGCGCTGACCGCCGATAACTCGGTAGGGAATACCGCTTTTCGCAAACGCGGTTTCAAGAGCTCGTGAAAGCTCGTTTACACGGTAGAGAATAGCTATATCACGATAGCTTCTCTTTTCCTTCAGTACAAGCTCTAAAATCTTGTCGATTATAAATCTCGATTCCTCATTTTGAGTATAAAGCTCGTTTAAGCTTATCTTTTCACCTTCCTCCGCCTCGGTCCAGAGCACCTTGTCGCGTCGGTTGGTGTTGTTGGATATAATCGCGTTTGCCGCGTCGAGAATATTCTTCGTGCTTCGGTAATTTCTTTCGAGCTTGATCACCTTTGCGTCGGGATATGTGGAGTCGAAATTGAGGATGTTTTCTACCGTTGCGCCTCTGAATTTGTAAATACTCTGGTCGTCGTCGCCTACTACCATTATGTTTCTATGATATGCACTGAGAAGCTCGGTCAGCTTAAACTGCGCATAGTTCGTGTCCTGATACTCGTCGACGCATACGTACTTGAATTTTCTCTGATAATAAGACGCAATTTCGGGGTGGTTCTGTAAGAGAAATACCGTCTTCATAATAATATCGTCGAAGTCGAGCGCGTTTACACTCTCAAGACGCGTCTGATATTCCTTGTATATCTCTTTTATGTGCTTTAGTCTGAAGTCCTTGCCGAAGTCATACTCATTTGGTGTGATAAGTCTGTCTTTTGACGCGCTTATAGCGCTCATTACCGACTTGATAGGGAGAATTTTTTCATCTATATTCAAGAACTTCATACAGTCGGAGACAAGCTTCTTTTTGTCGTCTGTATCGTAGATAGAGAAGTTGGGCTCGTATCCCGCCTCGGTAGGAAATTTGCGGAGAATTCTCATGCAGATAGAATGAAAGGTGCCGGCCCATATTTCCTTTGCGAATTCCTCGTCGTCGAAGGTCTTTGCAAGACGCTCCTTTATCTCGTTTGCCGCCTTGTTTGTGAATGTGATAGCCAAAACCTCCCAAGGGGAAGCAGGCTCGGAGCAAAAGCTCGGAAGGATTTCCTCTATTTTGTCTACACTTGCGTTTTTTGCCGCGTTTTCAAGCTCGCTTACAGTATTTTCGGTAATATAAGAGGGCATAGCTTCGTCATAGTACGCGTTTCCGTATTTTATAATAAAGGCTATACGCTTTACGAGCACGGTGGTCTTTCCGCTTCCTGCGCCCGCTAAGACGAGGAGAGGGTTGTTTACCGAGTAAACGGCCTTTCGCTGCTCGGGATTAAGACTGTTTTCGTAATAACGCTCAAAAAGCATTCTTTTCGCTTGTGTATAGCGGTTGCAAAGATCTGTCATCAAGAGATTTCTCCTTCAAGTTTATAAAAATATTATACACCAAAAAAGGATTTTTTTCAAGCAATAAAAAGGCAAAATGTTAAATAAATCATAAAAAAAGAAAAGCGATTTTTCTTCGCTTCTTGACTTTGACTGGGCGTATAATGTATAATAGTGAGGTAAAAGACGTAAAAAACAAAAGGAAGATATAAAATGAAAAAATCCGTTTTGGGAAGAAGCCTTATGCTCCTCTTGGCGGCGGCGATATGGGGTACTACCTTCGTCGCGCAGAGCGAGGCGAGCGTATCCCCGTTTACCTTTAATTGTTCCAGATTTTTCTTGGGCGCTTTGGTGCTTTTGCCCGTAATTGCGCTCTTTGATACTATAAACCGTAATAAGAGAAAATTGTTCGCCTTCACAAAATACGAGCTTCTTGGCGGTGCGCTTTGCGGTATCGTGCTTTGTGTGGCTTCTGCCTTTCAGCAGTTTGGAATAGGAATGACCAGCGCAGGTAAATCGGCATTTATCACCTCGTTATACGTCGTTTTAGTGCCCGTATTCGGTATATTTACAAAGAGAAGAGTAAATGCGCGTATCTGGGGCTGTGTTATTCTCGCACTCGTTGGTGCTACCCTGCTTTCTGCCGACTTCAGCGAGGGCGGGAATATAAATATGGGTGATTTTCTCTGCCTGCTTTGTTCTATTACCTTTGCTTTACATATCGTCGTCATTGATAAATATTCACCTAATGCCGACGGAGTGAGAATGTCTTGTGTGCAATTCTTCGTCGCGGGCTTGATTTCTTTACCACTTATGCTGATATTCGAGCAGCCTGCGATTGCAGATATAACTGCCGATTGGTTGCCTATATGTTACGCGGGATTCCTTTCCTGCGGTGTAGCCTACACCTTGCAGATAGTAGGACAAAAGGACTGCCCACCCGCTACCGCGTCTATCGTGCTTAGCTTGGAGTCCGTATTCGGTGCTATCAGTGCCGCGATAATACTCGGTGTTATTGGAAACAATCCGGAAGAGATAATGAGTGTAAGAGAAACTATCGGTTGTGTTATAGTCTTTGTAGCAGTTATTTTGGCACAGCTTCCTGCAAAGAGAAAATGTAAATAATTGTTTTCAAAAAGCGCAATAAGCCTTTGGAATAAAAAAGAAATCCCGCAAAAAACGGGATTTCAAAAAACTATCAAACAAAGAAGAAAAAACTATTTTTTTATCTGTTTTGTTGTAATTTTGTAATAAAAGCTCAAAAAATGTAAAGTTATAATTACATTCCTAAGCCCGCGGCGCCAATTATGCCTGCATCGTTTCCAAGCTTGGCGAGCTTGATTTCGGTCTTCTTTGCAGAATCTCTGGTGTATTGCTCGGCTTCCACAATTTCGAGTAAGGGGAGCAACAGATTGTCACCCTCACCGCATATTCCGCCACCTATGGAAATTACTTCGGGCTGGAAAATGTTTATAATATTGGTAATGCCACAGGCAAGATAGGAAATATATTCCTTTATGACCTCGCACCCTGCCTTGTCCCCAGCCTTTTGTGCGTTGAATGCCGTTCTTGCGGTAACTTTGCCACCATGTTTTTCGACCTCGTCCTGCATAGAGGTCTTCAAATTGAGATATTCGTACTCTAAGAGCTTTTCTTTTGTCATTTCGACAAGGCCTGTCGCTGAGCCGTAGCATTCAAAGCATCCTCTTCTGCCACAGGTGCATAGCTTTCCGCCTCGCTCGATTACCATATGACCAAGCTCGCCTGCCGCGTCGTTTACACCGCCGAACAGCTTATTATCTATTACTATTCCGCCACCGACACCGGTGCCGAGTGTCACCATTACAGAGCTTTTCGCGCCCTTTGCCGCGCCGACGAGCGCTTCGGCAAGAGCAGCCGCATTCGCGTCGTTGTCAATATATATTCTCTCTATCGGAAGATACTTTTTGAAGCATTTTACAATAGGAAAATTTTTGAAATCAAGATTGTTTGCATAGACGATAAGCTCGTTTTCTCGGTCTACCGAGCCGGGTGTAGCAATACCGACCGAATGAACGTCGGATAGCTTCAGATTGCATTTGTCTATGAGGCTCTCGACCAGCTTCGCCATATCGCGTATGATAAGCTCGCCTTCGCGCTCTCTTTGCGTGGGCACGCTCGCTTTAGCGATTATTTCAAGCTCTTCGTTTACTATGCCTGCGGCGATATTAGTTCCACCAAGGTCAACACCTATGTAATACATAACATTACTCCTTTTGTAAAATTCATTTTACATATATTTGATGAATTCCTTTTTCATTATAATAAAGTGGATAGATAAAGTCAATATTATACGAGAAAAATCGCAAATTTTTATATAAACAGTTTATAGGAGCGCAAATGAAAATTTTATTAGGCATGAGCGGTGGCGTCGATAGCGCATACGCCGCAATTAAATTGAAGGAAATGGGGCACGACGTGACGGGGATATTTCTCGTTATGCACGACTACTCTGACGTCGAGTGCGCCCGCGCTTGCGCAGAGGACGTCGGAATTCCATTTATGACCTTGGATTGCAGAGAAGAGTTTTGCTCTATCGTTAAAAAGCAGTTTGCCATGGAATACCTTTCGGGAAGAACGCCTAACCCTTGTATAATCTGCAACGCTGAAATAAAGTTCAGAAAAATGTATGAAATAGCGAAAAAAGAGGGCTTCGATAAAATTGCTACGGGTCACTACGCGAAAATAAGGGAAAAGGACGGCCTTTACTCTATTATACGCGCAGAGGACGGAAAAAAAGACCAGAGCTACGTGCTTTGGCGTTTAGGTCAGGATATTCTTTCCATGCTTATCTTTCCCTTGCAGGACGACAAAAAGAGCGAGGTAAAGGAAAGGACTAAGGAAAAGGGCATTTCCGCCGCCGAAAGAGAAGAGAGTCAGGAAATATGCTTTATTCCCGATAACGATTATCCGTATTTTATAGAAAGCAGCTATAAAAAGTCGGACGAAGGCGATTTCGTCGACGAAGAGGGAAGAGTGCTCGGCAGACATAGGGGTATAATCCACTATACCGTCGGTCAGAGAAAGGGACTTGGCATTTCTGCAAAGGAAAGGCTTTTCGTAAAGAAAATAGACGCAGAGAATAACAGAATAATTCTTTCTCCCGAAAGCTCGCTTGGAAGCGAAAGCTTCTATATAAATAATATGGTCTTTTCTGGCCTTCCTTATCGTGAAGACGGTACGCTCGAGCTTGCCGTGAAGGTCAGATATCTCGCACCGCCCGTTTCTGCTCGTGTGACCTTTGAAGGAGAGCGCGCAAGAGTGGATTTGTCTGAAAAAAGAGTGCTCGCCCCGGGTCAAAGTGCGGTTTTTTACGATGAAAATGCGGTTATGTTCGGAGGCTTCATAGAATAAGCACTTGTTTCTAATACACAAAAACCACGCAAAAACAACGCGATTTTTGGTGAAAAATGCGTTTTTTGCCCCTGAAATGAAAAATTTGTGCAAAAAGTCATAATGTAGAAAAAAATAACTGTTTTTTGTGCAACTTGCACATACGAATTTTGTTAAAAAATGCGAAGAAAAACACACAAAAAGTAAAGTGTATTTACACTTATTTTAAAAACTCAAAAAAATAAATTCAAAAAATCCTATATTATCTTTAAAAATAGCCAAAACGATAGTAATTCTCATTTACTTTTTCGTGCTGGCTATTTTTTTGCTATGACAACTAAAGTTTACAATGCGAAAGAACTCGAAAAAACTCAAAAAAATTTGACGCAAAAAACGCGAAAAAACGGCTTGGGTGTTAAATTCTGCCAAGGGAAATTGCTTGACTTTCCTTTCATTTTGTGGTATTATTTTCATACGCTATGGGGATACTATGCCCTTTTTGCTTTCTATAATAATAAAAGGCGAAAATTGCTATTGAAAAAAGGGTGTCCAAATTCACTCTTCAGTCCCTGCTTGGCGGAATATGAGTATTGTAATTTATACTTGAATTTTTTATGGAGGAAAGACTTATGAAGAAACAAAGGCTGACAAGAATTACTGCCACGTTTCTTGCCGCTGTAATGGCTCTTGGCATGTTTGTCATTATGCCCTTTAGCGCGTCGGCTGTCGAAGCTGAAGGCAATGCCGATACGTCTAAGGAAATCGCCGCGATATTGAATGCAGATTCATATTCGGAATACAGCGCCAGATTTACAAAACAGAAAAAGGGAACGGAAGCGATAGAGATCGATCTTTTCGACTACGCTATCGACCTTAATACTGTGAAGAGCAGCGACGTGTTCGTCGCATCAGAGCTTCCTGAAATGCAGGGAGTAGCATTTGCAGACAGCGCTCTTTACACACCCGACCACGGAAAAATCACTTGGACTGTGGATATTTCCGCCGAACAGAGAGGTATGTACGGCATCGAGGTTGAGTATTATCCTATCGTGGATAACGTTTCTACCATCGAGCGTATCCTTTACATCGACGGAGCAGTGCCCTTCTCCGAGGCGAGAACTCTCGCATTCTCGAAGATCTGGCAATATTACTATGAGGACGAAAACGGTGAGCCGGTATTCGAGTATTATACCGACGAAAACGGTGATCCTTGCTTCAAGCAGGACTTGGGCGGAAACGACCTTCGTTACAGCATAGCTCAGAATCCCGTATGGCGCACCTACCGTTGCACCGACGCAGACGGCTTCTTCCACGAGCCCTTCCAGTTCTACTTCTCAGAGGGTACGCACACGATCACCTTCGAGGGTAACCGCGAGTCGCTCGTTATCAAGTCGATAAGACTCTTCCCCGTAGAAGAAGTTCCTACCTACGAAGAGTATTTAGCACTTCACGCTGACGCTCCCGTAGCAAACGGAAGCATCACGAGATTGGAAGCAGAGCATCCTAATTCGGTTTCGGACACCTCGGTTTATCCGACAAACGACCGTTCCTCTGCTATAAACTCTCCTTCCTCGCCCAGAGCTCAGCTTTATAACGTAATGGGTACTACCAGCTTCAAGACCGTAGGTCAGTGGGCATCGTACAACTTCACTGTTGACGAGACCGGATTCTACGATATGGTATTCCGCTTCAAGCAGAATATCCTTGAGGGTATGTTTACCTCTCGTGTAATCAAGCTTTGGAGTAGCGACGGAATGTACGGCTTGCCCGACGGAACTCCTACCGTTCCTTTTGAAGAAGCGAACTTCACTCGCTTCAATTACTCAAAGGACTGGCAGGTATCCCCCATCGGTGACGGCAGTCAGCCCTTCAAATTCTACTTTGAAAAGGGTGTTGAGTACACCTTGTATATAGAAGTCGGACTTGGAGACCTTTCTCAGATAATCAGCACAATTCAGAATACCCTTACCTCCATAAACAACTCTTATCTTAATATATTGAAGCTCACGGGTGCAAACCCTGATAAGTATCGTGACTACGGATTCTCGGACATCATGCCCGATACGATAAGAAGTCTTTTGGTAGACGCAAGAACTCTTGACAACGTATCAAAGACCTTTGAAGAGATATGCGGATCCAAGGGATCTCACGTAGCGACTCTCGACAAGATCGCCTTCCTTCTTAACCGTATGGGAAGCGACGAAAACGAGATTGCGGCAAACCTTACGAACCTTAAGTCATATATCGGTACACTCGGTACTTGGCTTAATACCTCTAAGGAGCAGTCGCTCGTTCTTGACTACGTAAGCATTCAGCCCACAGGCAGCAAGCTTCCGAAAAAGGACGCTTCCTTCTTACAGGCAGCATGGTTTGAGATTCGTTCCTTCGTTGCCAGCTTCGTGGTTGACTACAACTCTATGGGTGTTACCGAGGAGGTTGCTCTCGACGAGAACATCAACGTATGGTTGGCATACGGTCGTGACCAGTCGCTTATCTGGCGTAATATGATAGATAGCCAGTACACCCCTGAGTCCGGAATTGCGGTAAACCTTAAGCTCGTTACGGGTGGTACGCTTCTTCCTTCGGTTCTTGCAGGACAGGGACCTGACGTTTACATAGGTCTCGGAAGTGCTGATACGATCAACTACGCTATTCGAGGCGCGGTTAAGGACGTTCAGGACTTCGAGGGATTTGAAGAAGTCTACGGCTACGACATTGAAAACACCGTTTACGATGAAAATGAGTACAGATACATTTACAGAGACAAAAACGGAAACAAGGTTGAGCCCGAAAAAGTAAACTTCAACTACGCAAACACTATTCCGATATCTCTCTACGGAAAGACCTACGGTGTGCCCGAGACTACGAACTTCCCGATGATGTTCTATCGTCTTGACGTTTTGGCAGACCTCGGAATCGATATTCCTAAGACTTGGGACGACCTGCTTGAAGCGGTGCCCGTTCTTCAGTCCAACAACATGGATATCGGTCTTACCTATGCATCGGCTATCAATATGTTCCTCTATCAGTCCGGCGGAAGCCTCTGGAAATATATTGATGACGAAGAGTATGCAGGCGCTCAGATCGGTTGGGATACCGACGTTGCGCTCGACTCCTTCAGATTCTGCACAAGACTTTATACAGACTATTCATTCCCTGTAACGTTCGACGCAGCTAACCGTTTCAGAACCGGTGAAATGCCTCTTGTTGTAACAGACTACTGTAGTACTTATAACACTCTTACAGTATTTGCGACGGAAATCAAGGGTCTTTGGCAGTTTGCTTCCGTTCCCGGTATTGAAAAGGAAAACGGAATTATAAACAACTCTTCTATCGCTACCTTGACAGCAACCATAATGCTTCACGGTACAGGCGAAAGAGGAACCTCTGAATCCGCTTGGAATTATATGGAATGGCAGTCGGGTGCCGACGTTCAGGCATCGTACGGTAACCAGATGGTCGCTCTCGTAGGACCTGCGGCTAAATACGCGACTGCAAACATGAATGCAATTAAGGACCTTTCTTGGTCGTCATCCGAGTATGCAGCTCTTCTCGCTCAGCTCGACAACCTTGCAGCTATCCCGAACTACCCTGGAAGCTATATCATCGACCGTTATACGAAGTTCGCCTTCCTTGCAGCAGTAAACGAAGCAGCTGACCCCGTTGAGGAGATTTACAGCTACGTTACTACAATAAATAAGGAAATAACTCGTAAACGCGAGGAATTCGACCTGGCAACACTTGATATCGGTGAAACCCCTGAGGCAGCACGCGAAAAGCGCGCAAATCAGAAATAAGACCGATTTTAAGTGAAAGAAAAATACGATTCAAGGAGATATAAGTATATGTCAAATACAGCGGCGGCTAAAAAACGCCCGGTGGCTCGCAAGGACATGACGAGAGCACAGTGGACATGGAAAGAGATGAAGCGCAATAAAGTTGCTTACCTCATGGTTGGCCCCTTCATGCTTCTTTTCCTCGTCTTCACGGTTTTTCCCGTATTCCTCTCGATTCTCTTGAGCTTTACCGACTTTAATATGCTTGAGATGCCTAACTGGGTCGGCGGAAGTAACTACATCCGTTTGTTCCTCGACGACGACATCTTTATTACGGCTTGTAAGAATACCCTTATTTTTGCAGCTATCACAGGACCTGTGTCCTACATTCTCTGTCTTTTGATTGCATGGTTCATAAACGAGCTTCCTCCTAAGATCCGTGCAGTTGTAACCTTGATATTCTACGCACCTGCTATTTCCGGTAACGTATACCTTATCTGGAAGACCTTGTTCTCAAGTGACTCTTACGGTTGGGTAAACGGTGCGCTCATAAATCTCGGTATGATAGATACGCCTATACTTTGGTTTGAAGATGCAAACTACGTAATGCCCCTTTGTATAGTTGTTGCGCTCTGGACCTCGCTCGGTACTGCATTCCTTTCCTTTATCGCAGGTTTGCAGACTGTCGACAGAAGCCTTTACGAAGCAGCGGCAGTTGACGGAATCAAAAACCGTTGGCAGGAGCTTTGGTACATCACACTTCCGAAGATGCGTCCTCAGATGCTCTTCGGTGCGGTGCTTTCCATTACTCAGGCATTCGGTTTCGGAGGTATAGTAACCGCACTCTGCGGATTCCCCTCTGTTGACTACGCGGCACACACCATAATGCACCACCTTGACGACTACGGTGGAGCACGTTACGAGGTTGGTTATTCCTCGACTATTGCAGTTATACTCTTTATAGTAATGCTTGGTTCGAACATCGTAATCAAGAAAGCTTTATCGAAGGTGGGACAGTGATATGAAGAAATTAAGAACCAGAAGTCATAAAGTTGTCCTTAACCGTTCAGCAGGCGGTGACGCAGGTATTACCTTCGTCCTCACACTCATGGGCGCATTCATGTTCTTGCCTATGGTGTACGTTGTCATGCAGGCGTTAAAGCCTCTTGACGAGTTGTGGATGTTCCCCCCGAAGTTCATAGTTATAAATCCTACGCTTTCGAACTTCTCTGACTTGTTCTCACTTATGAACGAGTCTTGGGTACCCTTCTCAAGATACATATTCAACACAGTATTTATTACTGCGGCTGGTACTGTCGGAAACCTTTTGCTCGCATCTATGGCGGCATACGCGCTTTCCAAGCTTAAGTTCCCCGGCCGTGAAGTAATGTTCCAGCTCATAGTAACATCCCTTATGTTCCACCCGACAGTAAACCAGGTATCTCACTTTATCATACTCAGCTCTCTCGGTTGGGTTGATACCTACCTTGCTATCATAATTCCATCTCTTGCAGGAACTATGGGTCTTTACCTTATGAAGCAGTTTATGGAAAGCTCTGTTTCCGACGCGGTGCTTGAAAGTGCTCGTCTTGACGGTGCTTCCGAGTTCAAGACCTTCTGGGTAATCGCTATGCCTATGGTTAAGCCCGCTTGGCTTACCCTTATCATAGAAACCTTTAAGGGCTTGTGGAATACAGGTGCTTCCATCTATATTCACTCAGAGCAGTTAAAAACATTCAACTACGCTATTCAGCAGATCGTAACCGGTGGTGTTGCGCGTGCAGGTGCAGGTGCAGCGGCTACAGTTGTTATGATGATAGTTCCGATTGTCGTATTCGTGCTTAACCAGAGTAAGATTATCGAAACAATGGGTAGTAGTGGTATGAAGGATTAAGGAGGAAATAAAATGAAAAAGAATTTTACTAAAGCCTTACTCCTTCTTATATGCGTAATCACCTTGATTACAGCAATTCCGGTCTCTTCCTCTGCGGCAGAGCCCTATCAGACCTATACTTATTCAATAGAAGGCTTCGCTCTCTATTCTCCCGCAGCATATTCTCCCGTCATGTCGGTCGACTCCAAATATATGGGTCTTCTCGAAAACGGTGGCGTGGGTATAAACGACCCTGCAGATATCTTTGCAGATAAAGAAGGAAACGTTTATATAGCTGATAAGAAGAACAACAGAGTAGTCGTTCTTGATAAGTTCTACAAGCTGAAGTTCACTATTGGCGAGTTTTCGAACCAGTACGGTGCAACAGATGCATTGAAAGAGCCTCAGGGCGTGTTCGTAAACGATAAATACATCTACGTTTGCGATACCGCAAACTTCCGTATAGTAGTATTCGACCTGAACGGTGAATTCGTAAAAATTATAGGAAAGCCCGAATCCAGCCTCTTTGGTAAGAGCTCCACCTATAAACCCGTTGCTATGGCAGTAGACCAGTACGGAAGAATCTTCGTAGTTTCGTCCAGTACCTATCAGGGTATCATCGTTATGACCGAGGACGGAACGTTCACAGGATTTATCGGAGCACAGAAGGTTGTTTACAGCCTTATCGACATCGTTTGGCGTCGCTTTATGAGCGAAGAGCAGAGAGCAGCGTCGACTACCTACGTATCTACCGAGTTTAACAACATTACAGTAGATGCAGAGGGCTTCATTTACGTAACCACCGACTCTATCGCCGAGGATAAGCAGCTTGCGGCACTCGAAAGCAAAAACTCTGACTATTCTCCCGTCAAGAAGCTCAACTCCCGCGGTGTCGAGATAATGAAGCGTAACGGCTTCTTCGACCCAGGTGGAGACGTAGATATTTCCAATCTTACTACCGCTAAGATTACAGGTGTTTCCAAAATAAAGGACGTAGCAGTAGGTCCTGAAAACACCTGGACAATTATCGATACCAAGAGAAGTAAAACCTTTACTTATGACCAGAACGGTAACCTCTTGTTCGCCTTCGGTGATATAGGTGAGATGCTCGGTCAGTTAAAGACGGTAAACGGTATTACTTATCAGAACGAGTATATGCTTCTTCTCGACAATGCGGCAAACTCGTTTACGGTTTACAGAAGAACTAATTACGGTGATCTTCTTATAAACGCTATTAAGTGTGAAAATGACCGTAACTACTCAGAAGCTATCGGCGCATGGGAAGACGTGCTTCGTTATAACAACAACTTCGACACGGCGTACATAGGCGTTGGTAAAGCGTTCTACCGTGACGGTGACTTCAAGCAGTCTATGGAATACTTTATGGCAGCTTATGAAACCGAAAGCTATTCCGACTCCTTCCGTGAGGTAAGAAAGAACTGGATTTCCAAGTATTTCGTTTGGATACCGATTGTTCTTATTGCTGTAATATATGCTATCGCTAAGCTTCTTGGCATGGCAGGCAAGAAGAATGCAGAGGTTGCAGTAAAGCCCGGAAAGAGAACGTACGGCGAAGAGCTTGTGTACTGTTTCCACTTGATTTTCCATCCCTTCGACGGATTCTGGGATCTTAAGCATGAAAAACGAGGCTCTGTAAGAGCAGCGCTCACGATAATCGCGGCTACCATTCTCGCGTTCTTCTACAGCTCTGTAGGTAAAGGATATATCTCCAATCCTCAGGGTCAGTACTCTACTATATGGATGGAAATGATTGCGGTTATAGTTCCGATAGTCCTCTGGATAGTGGCGAACTGGTGTCTTACCACACTCTTTGACGGAGAAGGCTCGTTTAAGGATATCTTCATTGCAGTAGGATATTCGCTTACCCCCTTGCCTATCTTCCTCGTATTTACAACACTCGCATCAAACGTAGTTACCGCCGACGAGGTCGGACTTATAAATCTCTTTGTAGCTATTGCATTCGTCTGGGCTATTATGCTTATCTTCTTCGGAATGATGGTAACCCACGACTACTCAATAGGTAAAAACATTTTAATTTCACTCTTTACCATCGTAGGTATGGCAATTATCATATTCGTAGCAGTCCTCTTCTCAGGATTGATTATGAAGATGGTGACCTTCATATCCTCGATTATAGTAGAGATAAGCTATCGTCTGTAAGGAAAGTGAGGAATTGAATATGAAAAATAGAATAATTTCCACCTTTTTGGCGATGCTTATGGCATTTTCTGCATTTGCTATGCTGCTTCCCGTCAAGGTAGCAGCGGCGGATGCGGTAGAGCAGAAGACCCCCACGTATGAGCTGGCGACCACGTCTGCTCTTACACAGCGTTACGACAATGCGCTTCAGAAGATAACTAACGATCCTTATATGGATCTGTATCTCACTTGCGCAGGCTACCGTCTTTACTGTAATCCCTATACCGGTGAGGTAATATACCTCAACATGACGACGGGTCAGGCACTCACCACAAACCCCTTGGATATGCAGGCGGAGGGTGAGGTTTCAGACGACGTTAAGGCTCAGCTTCTCTCTCAGGTTGCCATTTCCTTTACAGGAAAGGACGGTAACCAGAAGTTCATGTATAGCTTTACCGAGGCGGCAAAGCGTGGACAGATTATCGTAAAGAATATCAAAAACGGTATTCGCGTTCAGTACACCATCGGTAGAGAAAATACAAAGTACCTTCTTCCCGGTTGGATCTTAAAGACCGACTTCGAAGAAAAGATCCTCGCTCCCTTCAAGGAATACGTTGATCTTATTAAGGAAGAGTACGGTGAAAAGGATACCGTATATATAAACGTAAAGTATCAGTACGATAAGTTCCTTGCATACTACGCTCTTCAGAATCCTAACCCCGATTCGGGAAAGACTCAGGCGGCTATCGACGCTATGCAGAAGGCATTCCCGATTACCAAGGAAAAGGATGAAAACGGACGCTATTACGAGATATACACTCTTGACTCTGTAATAAGCGACCCCGCGAAGAACCTTCTTGAATCCTACATTCGTACCTACGCGCCCGAATACGGCTACGACGACCTCGAGGCTGACCATGCTAAGACCGGTTACGTAGCAAGCGAAGAGGTAAACCCCCTCTTCAAGCTCGCGCTTGAGTACACCATTGATGAAAAGGACGGATCTCTTAACGTAAGACTTCCTGCGAACAGTATCCGTTATGACGAGACGAACTTCACACTTGAATATATCAGTCCTCTTAACTACTTCGGCGCAGCCGACATGAACTACGACGGATATATATTCTATCCCGACGGAAGCGGTGCGATTTTCGAGTTTGAAGACCTTTACAACATGGACCAGAAGGTAAAGGTTTCCTGGTCGGGTAAGGTTTACGGTGAAGACTTCGCATACTACGAAATTACAGGACAGACTCAGAGCGTAATAAGAATGCCTGTTTACGGTATGGTTGGTACGAATTCCTATCGTTTCAATGACGAAAACGGTGTAAGCCAGCTGTATCAGGAAAAGGTAGGCTACCTTGCGATACTCGAAGAGGGTGACGCTCTTGCAAACATCACGATAGATACGGGTGCTACAAGACACAAATATGCGTCTGTATTCACTACCTACTATCCTCGTCCTAAGGACTCTTATGAAATTCCCGGCGCTACGGGTGAGGGAGCAAACTCCAAGTGGACCGTTGTTTCCGACCGTAAGTATACGGGAAGCTACCGTACGAAGATAATCATGCTCGCAGACGAGACTATCGCAGATAAGCTCGTGTCCGAGGGCGCACTTGATTCCTACTACTCATCTGACTCTTGGGTAGGTATGGCTCACGCATATCGCGATTATCTTGAAAACAAAAACATTATTACTAAGTTTACGAATGCAGACGTTAAGGCAGATATGCCTATCTACGTTGAGTCATTCGGTACTATTCAGACTACACAGAAGATTCTTTCAATGCCTGTAAAGGTTGATACACCTCTTACCACCTTCGAAGACGTTATGACAATGTACGACGATATGGCAGCTGCAGGTGTTACAAACGTTAACTTCAAGCTCACAGGCTTTGCAAACGGCGGTATGATTTCCAAGTACCCCAACAAGCTTAAGTGGCAGAAGGCTGCCGGCGGAAAGAACGGCTTTGCGGATCTCGTCGAGTATGCAAAGGAAAAGGAATTCGGTGTATATCCCGACTTTGACTTCCTCTACGTTGCAAACAAGGGCGGAGTTAAGCTTAAGACTCTCGGTGCAAGAACGGTTGATAACCGTTACACAAGTAGACGTATCTATGATGCAGTTCACCAGTCCTTTGCAAGCTATTTCGAGCTTTGCGTAGCGGCGAATGAAATAGATACCTATTATAGCAAGTTCGCCAAGAGATACGATAAGTATGCTCCTATCGGAATCTCGGTTGCTACAATGGGCGGACACTTAAACTCTAACTTTGATGAGGATAATCCTACAAACCGTAACGACGCGAAGGAAGAGATAGTTTCTCTCTTTGCAAAGGTTGAGCGTGACTTCGGCTCTGTAATGACCGATAACGGAAACCTTTATGCAGTTAAGTACGTAGACCACATTCTTAACGCACCTCTCGACGGAAGTAACTACCGTTACGAAGCAGCGTCTGTTCCTTTCCTTGGAATGACACTTCACGGATACGTTAACTTCACCGGTGCTCCTATAAACGAGTCCGGTAATACAGACTATAACCTTCTTAAGTCTATTGAAAACGGTGCGGCTCTCTACTACATGCTCTCATATCGTAACTCGACCTTGATGAAGCAGGACGGACGTTGGAGCAGATATTACTCCATCCGTTTTGACATCTGGTTTGACGAAATGATTAGTCAGTATAAGGAAATAAATGCAGCAATAGGCGACCTTCAGACCTCGCTTATCGTCAACCATGAGTTCCTTATCGGCGAGCGTATTCCTGACGCAAAAGAGGTTTTGGCAAACGAAGAGCTTCTTTCCGAGGCTATCTACGTAGCGGTTGCTAAGGCTATAGATAAGGCGAAGGACGATAAGCTCGGTGAATACAGACAGAAGCTTGAGCTTTATCAGAAGCTCAAGGAGCACGACGCTAAGCTTAAGAGCATGACAAGTGCTCAGCGTATAGAATACCTTGTGACCGAATTTGCAGAGCTCTCAGATGCTAAGCGCGACGAGGTTGCTAAGGCATACGCAAGCGGCAAGGACTATAAGAGCTTCGAGATGAAGACCGGCTTGAAGGTAGGAGTTCTTCCTAACCTTGAAAAGATTTACGCTTCTATTGAGGCGTTTGCAGGCAAGGCTCTGACCGAAGAGCAGAAGAATGAGATTTATCTCGTTATTGCCGATAAGATTACAGTATTTGACGTAGAGACAAAGGTTCTCGACATCATAAACGGTGAACGTATCAGATCCGAAAAGATTTCTCTTACAAGGGAAAAGCTTTATCAGATAGATAAGCTCATAGTTGAAGGGGCCAGCGAAGAAGAAATGAAGGCAGTTCTTGCCGACATTATAAACGAAGGCATCATTGAAGAGCTCAGAGTAGACGAAGCTACCGTTGCAGAAATTGCAAGCGCACTTTCTGATTGCATATTCCACGGCGACGAGGACGTTTATGCAGAAGAGGTAGATATCATATACGACTTCAACAGAACTACTTCTGATGCGAACGACCGCGAAAACTACGTTTCTACAGCTTACACTCTTGATGACGAGCGACTCGTCATGGTGACCTACTCTGACGCTTATAAGGGCGCAGACGAGGTTAAGGAAGTAAGATTTATTTTGAACTACAACATATTCGGCGTAAAAGTAATTATGGACGGAATTACTTATGAGATTCCTTCCTACGGCTACGTCAGAATAGATAAGTGAGGAGGAGAGACAAATGAATAAAACGCTTAAATTGCCGAAGCTCAGCTCCGCTTCACTTGACAAGAGAAAGGCACGTGCAGGTTGGATATTCGTATTGCCCTTCGTTTTGGGTATAGTGCTCCTTTACTTGCCTATCGTGCTTGACTCAATCTGGTTCAGCTTTAACACAATTAAGACGGTAAAGGGTGGAGGATTTTCCCTCAACCCTGCCGGACTTAAATATTACCGCGATGCACTCTTTTCCGATGCAGAGTACGTTCAGAAGCTCGTTGCAGGTATTAAGCAGCTTATCTTCGACGTACCCGCAATAGTAATATTCTCACTGTTTATCGCAGTCGTTCTTAACCAGAAAATGATAGGTAGAGCAGCATTCCGTGCTATCTTCTTCATTCCCGTTATTCTTTCGACAGGTCTTATGGACGCGATAAACGTAGCCGATACGCTTGGCGAAAGCATGGGCGAGGGCGATATCGATACCGGCTCGGGTACGAGCGCTACCGATGAGCTTATATCGGTTATGGATATAGAGGTGCTGTTTGCAAACATGAAGGTCGGTACCGGACTTGTTACCTACGTTGTACAGCTTGTTAACGACATTTACGATATCATAAACCGCTCGGGTGTTCAGATGCTTATATTCCTTGCAGGCTTGCAGTCTATTTCTCCCGCTATTTACGAAGCGTGCGATATAGAGGGCGCGACGGCTTGGGAAACCTTCTGGAAGATTACCTTCCCTATGATAAGCCCGATGATACTTGTAAACGGTGTTTATACAATTATAGACTCGTTCACGTCGGAATCGAATATCGTAATGTCCTATATTTCGGGCAAATACGATGCAGGTCGTGAGCTTGCTACCGCGATGTCATGGATATACTTCGTAGTAATTATGGCGATAATCGGACTTGTCGCACTTATTGCTTCGTCGTACGTCTTCTATCAAAAACGTGATTAAGGAGGGGGAAAGTGATGGATACTCAAAAGATGGCAGAGATGCCGAAAATCACAAAAGAGACCAAAAACAAGATCCGCGTGGATTTTGAAGACAGAACTCCCTTCTGGGTACGTACGAAGGCAAAGCTGCTTTCCTCGTACTTCTGGACGAATATAGTTTTCTATATCTTCCGTTTCATTTTGATGGTTGGTATTTCCTACGTAATCCTCTTCTCGTTCTTCTCTAAGATTGCGAACTCATTTATGGGTCCCGAGGACTTCGTAGACGTTACGGTACGTATAATTCCTAAGCACTTTACACTGGGAACATATAAGGCGATTTTCGTAGATAACAACTATTTTGACGCATTTATAAACACGACGCTTCTGTCTGTTTCCTGTGCGTTGCTTCAGACCTTCGTTTCCTG
>JAZOOB010000096.1:0-3811 GCA_045654845.1 Eubacteriales bacterium
ATAAAATTGAGGTGATAGGTCTTTTTATAGTTCCAATCACTCGGCTCGTCTGCATTTATATGGATCTCGTAGCCCTTCAAGGCGAGGAAGCTCTCGTCGTTAAGGTCGGAGTGGTCTACCATCACCACGTGGTCGGTAAAAGCAACGATAGAATATCCCTTCTCCTTATATCTGCGCTTTATCTCCTCGGGTGAGCATTTTCCGTCGGAGACCGTCGTATGACAGTGAAGGTTTGCCTTATAAAATTTTCCGTTTTGTGAAAAAAGATGCTTTTTCATTTTTCTGTCCTTTTGTTTTTCATAAGATAGGCGCGCAAGACAGCCGCCTGTGTTTTTCCGTCGGGAACCTCTCCCGAAAGAACTTTTTCTACTATTTCATCCAGAGGAATTTTTTCTATCGAAAGGAATTCGTCCTCGTCGCGCTCGCATTCGCCAAAGGTCAGGTCCTCAGCGAGATACATATACACCTTTTCGTCAAGCACGGCAGGTGAGCCTATATAAAGACCGAGGTAGGTCATTTTCCCCGCTATCGCGCCCGTCTCCTCGCGCAATTCTCTTTTTGCCGCTAAAAGTGGGTCTTCGTCCTTGCCGTCAAGTTTACCTGCAGGGATTTCAAGAATCACGTCCCCTTGAGCGTATCTGTACTGACGCTCTAAAATTACCTCATTTTTGTCGGTCAGAGGAATAATGCATACGGCTCCGTTATGCCTTACCACTTCTCTTTTGGCGGGCTTTCCATTAGGTAGCTCGACGGTGTCGAGCTGTACCTTTATTATATTGCCACAAAAGACATCCTCGCCCGACAGTCTTTTTTCTATGAGATTGCTTTCTTCTCTATACATACTATCCATTTCTGTAAATAATAGTTTACTTAAAAGTCGGAGTTTGCGCGGAATTGAAGATTATATAGATCTGCATACTCCCCGCCAAGAGCAATAAGCTCTTCGTGAGTGCCCTTCTCTACTATTTTTCCGTCGGCTACGACAGCTATTTCGTCTGCATTCTTTATAGTCGAAAGTCTATGCGCTACTACGATAGTAGTTCTACCCTTGCAAAGCTCGTCAAGTGCCTTCTGGATAAATATCTCGGTGGTATTGTCGAGTGCGCTCGTCGCCTCGTCAAGAATAAGTATAGGCGGATTTTTCAAAAATACGCGCGCAATAGAAAGTCGCTGTTTTTGACCGCCTGAAAGACGGACTCCGCGCTCGCCTATCTGGGTATCGTATCCCTTTTCCAAGGTCATTATGTAGTCGTGGATATTCGCGCGCTTTGCCGCTTCAATTACCTCTTCGTCCGTCGCATCAAGTCTACCGTAAAGGATATTTTCCTTTATCGAGGAATTGAAGAGATATACGTCCTGCTGAACTATTCCTATATTGCGACGAAGAGATTCGCGTGTGATCGTGTGAATTTCTTTTCCGTCAATATATATCTCGCCCGACGTTATATCGTAGAAATGCGGGATAAGGTGACATATCGTGGTTTTTCCGCCACCGGACGGCCCGACAAGCGCGTAGGTCTTGCCCTTTTCGATATTGAGGCTGATGCCGTTTAAAACGTCCTTTTCTCCGTCGTACGCGTAGGTGAGGTTTCTTATTTCAATATTACCCTCCACGTTTTCTATATCAACGGCGCCCTCGTTATCCTTTTCGGGCGCAGTATCCATTATCTGTATAAAGCGCTCAAATCCCGTTACACCGTTCTGATACTGCTCCATAAAGTTTATAAGCGTCATAACGGGGGAAATAAAGAGACTGACGGACACGACGAAGGCGGAATAGTCACCCCAATTTATCGCTCCGTTGTAGAGGAAAAGACCGCCCGCTATAAGAATTATTACGTTAAACACGTCGGTGACGAATGAGTTTGAGGAATGGAACTGTCCCATAGCCTTATAGGCTTCTTTTCTTGCAGAAACGAATTCCTCGTTTCCCACCTCAAACTTTTCCATTTCCTTATCGGCATTGGTAAACGCCTTGGTTACGCGGATACCCGAAATGCTACCTTCAAGCGAGGCGTTTATTACCGCAATCGATTCTCTGCTCTTTTTGAATGCCGAGCGCATTCTCTTTCGAAGAGTAAGCGAGATTACGAAAAGAAAGGGCACGCAAGAGAAAATTATCAGCGTAAGATAAATATTTATGCTCGAAAGATATATAAACGAAGCGACGACGGAAATCGAAGAAATTATAATGTTTTCAGGTCCGTGGTGCGCGAGCTCGCTTATGTCCATAAGGTCGTTCGTCATTCGCGACATTATCTTTCCCGTCTCGTGATTATCGTAGAAGCTGTAAGGCAATTTTTCGAGATGAGAGAACATATCGCTTCTCATCTGCGCCTGCATTCGTACACCCATTACGTGTCCGTAATACTGAATAAAAAAATTCAAAAGCATTCTTACAGCGTAAAGGACAAGCAAGGAAATTCCGAAAACTACGATAAGTCTGTACTCCCTGTTGGGAATAAGATTATTGAGCATCTCGCGTGTTATTATAGGGTATAAAATGCCTATAAGCGAAACGAAGAGTGCCGCGAGCATATCAAGTGTGAAAATCAGCTTGTGTGGCTTATAGTAAGCCAAAAATCTTTTTAACATCTTTTTTTCCTTCAAAACAAAGCATAAAGGGGAAATGAAAAAGGCTACACCTTTTTACAGTTTTACATTATATTTTAACATAATAAGCCAACTCTGTCAATAAAGCGTACTTATTTTTGTACCTCTTTTTTCATTTTTTCTTCTTCTCTTTTTGTAGACACAGCGTTTTTTTATCCCACACGTGAAAGAGCTTTTTCGAATATAGCTTTTTACCCTTTCGCACGAGGGCGACGTCAAGGCAAAAGGAAATGCTATTTTCGTCCTGTCCATATAGCGAGACGTCAAGTGCATATCGGTAGGGGCGAAAGGAAAAACGCTTTTTTTCGTCGGGTGAGGACTCATACTCCTCTCGGCTTTTTGAAAACAGTTTTTCCTTTGCGAAAGCATACGCGCTTTCACCTATATTTTTATAAAATTCGTTCAGCTTTTTTGAGATTTTATCCTCATTTGAAATAAGGACGTAAGAAACTGAAATGTCGAGCATTGAAACGCTCTCAAAGGACATACTCTCTTTTATAAATTTCTTTTCGGTTTTATAGTCCATTTTCCCTTTCCCCTCTTTCTTTTTTATACAATTTTATTCGAAAAAAAGGCTGTCTATTCATAGCGCGTTTTATAGCGAAAAAAGACGAAAAAAAGAGAGAAAATATGCCGTTACCCCACTTATCTGCAAAAGGCAGAGAACCCTTTTGAAAACTTTTTCCACGAAAGCACAATGTTAAACATTCGTTAATATTTTCGCAATCTGCAATTCATATATTACTGATAAAATATCAAACTGTCACCGATAAAAATTTAATAAGGACCATTAGCTCAGTTGGTTAGAGCTACCGGCTCATAACCGGTAGGTCCAAGGTTCGAGTCCTTGATGGTCCACCAACAAAAGAGAGATAGCCCTCGCGGTTATCTCTCTTTTGTTTATGAACAACACGGACGCCGTCCGTGATAATCAAGGACATTCGCATCGATGAGCTGGCTCATCAGGGCGAATGTCGCAGATTGCTCCGCGAGCGCAAATCTCCTGATTTGCAAGGGAGCGTAGCGCCCGAAGCTCTTTGAGCTTCAATGCTCGCAAGGAGTATAGTCCACCCAGAGATAGCCCTTGCGGTTGACCTCTTTTTGTTGCAAGGTCGTTAGGCTCGCATTGAGACCGACCGGTTTGAGCCGGAGGCTACATAATCAAGCGCAAGCGAGTCTGTGCTTGCACAAGCGAGGT
>JAZOOB010000097.1:0-4267 GCA_045654845.1 Eubacteriales bacterium
CAAAAATATTTTTGAAAAGGGGTTGACAAACATAAAATCATCTGCTATAATATATCATGTTCAAGCGCTGGTGTGGCTCAATGGCAGAGCAGCTGATTTGTAATCAGCAGGTTGATGGTTCGACTCCGTTCACCAGCTCCAAATAAGTTTTTATGGGGGAATTCCCGAGCGGCCAAAGGGGGCAGACTGTAAATCTGTTGTCACTGACTTCGCTGGTCCGAATCCAGCTTCCCCCACCATAGCAAGACAGTTAAAGCTGTCTTGTTTTTTATTAAAATTATCTTTATTTTCTGTTTATAACAAAAAAGAAAACCACTCTTTCGAGTGGTTTTCTTTTTTAGAACTTACTTCTTTGCTCCAAAGGTGAGCTTCTCATACTCGTTGTACGCGTATCTGTTAGAAGTACCGGAACGAAGAATACCTTCTCCGTTTTCATAGGAACGAAGGTCGTCTATCTGAATTGCATAGTAGAATACGTCACCAGCTACAAGCTTAACGTCTTCTTCGTCGATTGCAGGAATCTTGAAGAACATATAAGAGGTCTTGGTGTCTTCTACCACCTTAGTGATGTACTGAATATTTTCGAAGTGCTTGGACATTTCGATTACGCCCTCGGAACCGCCTTCACCGTCGGAGGTCAAACGGTAGCCGTAGAAGTCAAGCATGAAGAGCTTGAGTATTTCTCTGTAAGGCATATCGTGGAAGGTGTACCAAACCTCAAACGAGTCATTCTGCCACGGAACTGCTTCTGCAAAGCAGTAGTCACGACCTCTTGACATAAGGGTGGGGTCCTGAAGTGTAACGTACATATATACGTAGTCACCGTCCCAAGCGAGAGCTATGTCGGTGTCAACCATGTTGTACTTATCTTCTTCAGGGATTCTATCCAAGTTCAAACCGTCATTGTGCTTGGAGTCAAGCTCAACGTAGTGGATGAAGTTAGCAAAATAGTCAGCATCTGCAGGAACGTATGCCTTCTTACCGTCAACGGTAGTTTCCTTGAGCTCAAACTTAATGTTGTCGTAATATTCGATAACACCGTCTGCCTCTATGTAGTTAGCCTTGGTCTTGAATACCATAGTGGTAGCTGCGAGTTCTTCATCGGAAAGATCCTCATACTGTGCAAAGTCTTCCCATTCTCTGTCAACTCTTGCAATAGCCTTATCCCACGAGTCAAAGACGTAGCCGACTCTCAAGGGAGTAGCGGGCTCTTCAGCAGCTTCACCCTCTTTTACGGTAACGGTCTTGAGAAGTGTAGTTCCGTCATAGTCATAATACTCTACAGTGTAGGTATCAACAGGACGGTACATAGCGGTAATGGTGAGGTCGGAGGTAATATAGCTGTAATCCTCAACGTCCCAACCGAGGAATACGTAGCCCTCATGCTCGGGGTCGCGGGGAGCGCGTGCAAATCTACCTCTCTTAACACTCTGAGAAGAAAGCTCAAGCTTTCCACCATTTTCTTCGAGGAACATTTCATCGTCCATAAACTTTACAGTAAACGTAGGCGCATTTGTTGTAGGTGCCTTGGTCGTAACCTTCGGTGTGTCGTCGTCAGGTGTCTTTTCTCCGCCACATGCTACGAGAGCAACCAAAACAGCGAGAAGCGCCAAAAGTAATAATACTTTTTTCATAATTTTTCTCCTTAAAAATCTACTTGTGCTTTTTTCAAGCTAACATAAGAATTATAACATAAATACTACGATTTGTAAATATTTCTTTTGTAAAAAAATTGACAAATATTATGTTTATTTTGCACAAAAAAACTGTCCTAATAATTACTTTATAATTACTTTAATAAAAGCGAAGTTTTATTATAAAGCCTCAAGAAATTCCTGCTAGTTTTTTCACCACGTATCCACCGAGTAAAAGTCCTGCTACCGAAGGAACGAAGGAAATGGAAGCGGGGGTCGTTCTGCCTTTGTTTATTTCCGCGTTTTTTGGTGTTATAGGCTTTTCGCTACTATACAAAACGTCTGTGTGAAGCACTCCGCTTTCACGAAGATTCTTCCTTATTACTTTTGCAAGCGGGCAGGTATCGGTCTTTGAAATATCGACTATCTTAAAGAGCGATGCATCGAGCTTATTCCCTGTTCCCATAGAAGAGACTATCGGGATATTCAGCTTGTGTGCTGCCAGAATGAGCGCGGTCTTTGAAGGAACTGTATCTATCGCATCTATAATATAGTCGGGCTTGGTCTCGAATAGAATCTTCTCCACGTTTTCTTCAGTAATAAAAAGGGGTAGCTCAACTATCTTAATTTCGGGATTGATAGACTCTGCTCTCTTTCTTGCCGCCTCGGTCTTTCTCATTCCTATTGTATGCAGCGTGGCAATTATTTGTCTATTAAGATTCGATACCTCGACGTCATCGGAATCTATAAGCACGAGCTCACCTATCCCTGCGCGCACAAGCGCTTCGACAGCATATCCGCCGACGCCACCAAGTCCAAAGACTGCAACACGGGAAGAATTAAGAGCTTCCAAGGCTTCTTTGCCTATAAGATTTTCCGTCCTTTTGAATCTTTCTTCTCTTGAATACATATTACTTTATAATTTCGAACTGCTCGTCTTCCTTCAGGTCTACGACGGTACAGTCGTTTGCATAAGTACATTCGGGAAGAATGATGAGCGCGGTAAGCTTATCGTTATTTGCAGGCAGAGGCGCTAAATGCCAGATAGCCGCATTCATCTTGATAAGCGTGTTTTTCGGCACTACAAATGCTTCGGCAAGGTCGGTAACTACCGCACCGGCAGAGGCGGGTGCACAGTGAAGTATCATATCGTCGTCAAGGGGCATTATCATCTCCCAAGTAGTCGTATGATATTCCTGCTGTGTAATAATCATTCTTTCGGGCTTCTTTACGATAATAGGCGAGTAACCTACTCTATGCTCGCTGTCTGCCACTAATCTATCGGGGAAAAACTGATGCAATTCTCCGCAGAGCGCATAGCCCTTCGGCTCCGTCATAGTATAAAACTGTCCGTAGGGGGCAAAATTCTCTGCGGTAATCGGTTTTGCTTTAATGATTTTCATAATGGTACTCCTTTTATGTAAATTAAATTTGATCTATTTACATTAGTATAACACATATTTTTTATGAAAGCAATAGAAAAAAGCCGTCACAAACGTAACGGCTTTTAAATTTTCATTATGCAAAATACTTATCAGCGCACTCAAGGATTTCCAGACGGATAGCCTCTACCTTCTTCATATCGGTTTCATAATCATCGAAGGTGCGGCAGCCCTTTTCTATGAGCTTGGAGGCGAGTGCTTCATCATTCTTCTTTATGATATTGAGGAGCTCCCAGTCCTCTGCGCCTGCACGCTGGTTGTGAGAACGAACGGTCTCCCAGAAGAGTCCGTCAACGAGGTAGACTATCTGATGGTTTCCGGGCACCATATTTCTCTGATTTGTAACGTCAAGACCCGACTTCGCGAGGTAACCCCAATGCAAGAAGCCCTCGAAGTTATATCTATGGCACATCCAGAAGGAAAGTCTGCCGACGAATACAGGAAGGTCTATTGCTCTGTTCATCGTAGGTCCTGCAGGGTAGCCACAGGTGTAGTAGGTCATTCTCTGCCCCATCTTCTGCAATTCTGCAAAGCCCTCGTAGAACTTTTCAAAATATGCCTGCTTTACGCAGATGATGTCAGCCGCGCCGCCAAGCTCAACGACTTCAACGGGGTCGTGAATTACGACGGTGGGATAAAGCTGACGGACAATACCGCAAAGGACACGGTAGTCGATTACGTTATAGGTCTGAGGCTCGTCGACGAGAGGCTGAATAAACTTATCCTGCCAGCCGTTACGCTCGATCATTTCAAGCAAGCGCTTGAAGTATATTCTTATCTGTCTGTACGCTTCATTGGTTGTTACGCGAGTCTTATCCTGCTTGTCCCACAAGAGATAGAGTGCTTCGTCATTCCAAGTTTCCCAATGAGCGACGTAGTGGCCGTAAAGCTTGGTCATTCCTGCTTTTTCTGCAAGCTGAGGCCCCTTTTCGAGAAAGGAAAGGTCGAAGTCTACTATTTTTCCGCTTTCGTCTCTTATTACACCGTCTTTTTCGTTGCCCCAAGAGCCGAAAAGTGAGAAATGGTTGTTTCTTATATCGACAAGGTGAGGGAGCACCTGCTCATAAAGCTCCCAGAACTTCTCGCCACCGTATTCACCGTCACACTCGTTTGCAAGGATTTTATCGTTCACCCAGTTTATAACTGCAAGCTCGGACTTATCAAGCTCGGGGATAATTGCCTTATGTACGG
>JAZOOB010000098.1:0-30030 GCA_045654845.1 Eubacteriales bacterium
GGTATATATGGCGAGCTACGGATGGTTCTGGATAATTCCTGTTATCGCTTCGATTGTATGGATAGTATACACTTATAATTTGGTATCTGTGGCAAAAGAAGAATCCGAAAGAAAAAATATTATATAAAAAACACAAAAAAACCGCATCGTTTGATGCGGTTTTTTCTTATATATTCTCAATAGATTTACTCAAAAAAGCCTTTAAAATTTCGCTCTTCGGATTATCGAAAACCTCTGCGGCAGTTCCCTCTTCCTCGACGATTCCGTTTGCCATAAAGATTACCTTGTCGGCTACGTTACGCGCAAACTCCATTTCGTGAGTTACTATTATCATAGTTCTGTCCGCGCCCTTCAAGTCCTTTATAACTCGAAGCACCTCGCCTGTCAGTTCGGGGTCGAGCGCTGAGGTCGGCTCGTCAAAGCAGAGAACGTCAGGACTGAGCGCAAGCGCTTTCGCGATTGCAACTCGCTGCTGCTGTCCGCCCGAAAGCTGACAGGGGTAGGCGTCTGCCTTTTCAAGAAGGCCTACCTGCATAAGCAGCTCGTCTGCTTTTTTCTCTACCTCTTCGGTAATGCGAAGCTTTTCCTCCTTCGGAAATCTCGCGTGCTTTCTTAAGTTCAATTCCTTTCTGAGCTTTTCCTCTTCAAGTAATTCGCAGGCAAGAGTGATGTTTTTCTTTACCGTATACTGAGGAAAAAGGTTGAAGGACTGGAATACAAGACCGAAATGCAATCTTTTTTGTCTTATCTGCTCTTCGCTCGTCGCGTGCTTGTCAGACCAATCAAAAATCGTTTCTCCGTCTATATTTATAGTTCCCTCATCGGGCTTTTCAAGGAAATTTATACAGCGCAAAAAAGTAGTCTTTCCACTTCCCGACGAGCCTATAATGGCGAGCACCTCACCCTTTTCAAGAGAGATATCCACACCCTTGAGAACTTCAAGCTTATCAAAGCTTTTTTTCATATTTTGTACTTCATAAAAAGCCATAAAGTCCTCCTTATACGCTATAATAGGAAAGCTTCTTTTCAAAGTATCCAAAAAGAAGTGTGAGAATACCTACGAAAATGAGATAGAATACTGCCGTGTAGAAGAGCGGCCACATAAGACCGTAAGCGGCATAATTCTGCGCTGCCTGAATGATCTCTACTATCATAATTACGCGGGCAAGTGCCGTATCCTTGACGAGAGTGATAACCTCGTTTGACATAGGCGCGAGTATGCGCTTCACTACCTGCATAAGAACAATTTTAAAGAATATCTGCGACTTGGTCATACCAAGCACAGCGCCCGCTTCATACTGACCCTTTGAAATGCTCTCTATTCCACCTCGGTATATTTCGGCAAAATAGCAGGCGTAGTTTATGACGAACGCGGCTATAACCGACGAAAAACGCGTAAACAGAGGTGTGCCTAAAAGGAATCCGGGCACGTAGAAAACTATGATTACCTGAAGCATAAGCGGAACACCGCGTATTATCCAAACGAAGACCTTCGTCAGAAACGCAAGTGGCTTAAACTTGGACATTGAACCAAAAGAAATCACCAAACCCAAAGGAAGCGCTAACACGAGTGTTAGCGCAAAAATCAGGCAGGTTTGTTCTAATCCGGTAAGTAACTTTAAAGTGACTTGCCAAAAACCCATATTTTATTTTCCTTTGCTTTTGTTAATTAGTCGATATTCTCGCTTACCTTGATTACGTTTTCAAAGCCGTACTTCTCTGCGAGTTCCATGAGCTTTCCGTTTTCTTCAAGCTGCTTGATAGCGGCATTTACCTTCGCGGTAAGCTCGCTTCCCTTCTTGAAGCCGATAGCATAGATTTCAGAGTCAAGCTCGATATCTTCAACGATTGCGAGGTCGGCGTAGTCACCCTTTCCGCAAATGTTCTGAGCCAAAACTATATCAACTACGATGAAGTCAACAGCGCCCGACTTGAGCTCGGGGAATGCCTGAATCTGAGCAGTAGCCTTCAAAACCTCAGCAGCGCCAACACCGCTTGCATAGGATTCACCAGCGGAACCACCCTCAACGCAAACCTTCTTACCTGCAAGGTCAGCCTCGGACTTGAAGCTTTCGAGGTTCTCTGCCTTAACTACAACGCACTGCTGATTGAGCATGTAGCCGTATGTAAAGTCAACGAGATCGGAACGCTTGAATTCAACACCGTCTATCTTATCGGTAGAGTTAGCAGTAAAGCCGTTCCAGATACAGTCGATAGCGCCGGAGTTAAGCTCTGCATACTTCTGTTCCCAGCTGATTTCCTGGAAATCAACTTCCATACCAATTATCTTACCAACCTCGCGAGCGAAATCACTCTCAAAGCCGGTCCAATATCCGTTTTCATCCTGCTCATTCATGTTTGCGAAGATGGTAACACCACAAGTAAGGGTGTCTGCTTCTTTACCACAGCCCGAGAACATCATAAGGGCTGAAGTCATCATAAGAACTACAAGTGCAAGTGCGATAATTTTTTTCATTTTTCTTTCCTCTTTTTCATAAAAATTTTTATTTGTCAACCTCGGCTCAGTCAACTTCACTTTAGTTAACTAAACTTTAGTCTGCTAAACTGTTAACATTATAGCACGGTGATTTGAGTTTGTCAATAGTTTTTTTAAAAAATTTTTATTTTTTTTGAAAAATTTTTTGGAAGATAGAAAAAACACCTATTTTATGCTATAAAACAGGTGTTTTTATATGAATTAATTTCCCTTTAAATCGTACAAAGCGTCGGAAAGTCGAACAAATTCTTCTGTCGAAAGTGTTTCTCCTCTCACTGTTGGGGTGTATCCCAAAGAAACGAGAAGATTCTGTATTTCCTCTTTTGAATAATCGGGATATTTGGAATGGACAGCATTGACGAGCGTATTTCTTCTCTGCTCGAATGCCGCCTTTATGACACCGAAAAAGAGCTTTTCGTTTTTCGGGTTGTATTTTTTATCTTTATAGAGATTTATCTTTACGACGGCGGAATTGACCTTAGGCGCTGGCATAAAGCAATGAGCCGGTACGGAAAAGAGCTTTTCTGCTTCACCGTAATAAGCAAGCACTGCCGTAATAGCGCCGTAGTCATCGCTGCCTGCTTTCGCTGTGAGGCGAGATGCAACCTCTGCCTGAATCATAATAGTAATAGAAGAAAAGCGAACGCCCGATTCAAGCAATCTCATAAGGATAGGCGTAGTTATATAATAAGGAAGGTTAGCGCAGACACAGACCTCCATTCCGTCAGAATACTCTTCTACGAGCTGTTCTAAATCAAGCTTCATTACGTCATTATTTATGACGGTGACGTTATCGTATTCCGAAAGCGTCTTTGCAAGCACCGGAATGAGTCCTTTATCTATCTCGACCGCCACAACCTTCTTGTATCTTTTCGCAAGCTCGGCGGTAAGACAGCCTATACCGGGGCCTATTTCAAGCACCATACAGTCCTCTTTTTCGGCACAGCTATCGGCAATCCTTTCGGGTATATTCTTATTTATAAGGAAATTCTGACCGAATTCCTTACGGAATTTGATGCCCTCGCTTTCCATAACGGCGCGAATGACATTTACGTTACATAAATCCATTTTTTCTTAAATTCCTCTTGACAAATCAAATAAAAAAGGCTATAATAATAAACGGCTTTGAAAGTCTATGCTGGTGTAGCACAGTCGGTAGTGCAGCTGATTCGTAATCAGCAGGTCGTGTGTTCAAGTCACATCACCAGCTCCAAAACGCGCTTTGGCGCGTTTTTTCTTTTCGCCTCCATTATTATACAACAATTAAAGTGCAAATGCAACTTTTATTTTAAAAAAGAGCAGACACTAACCGTGTTTGCTCTTTTTGTTTTATTTATTATGATTTTTAAGATCAAGGCATAGCTCATTTACGTTATTGTAGATGAAATGAGGCTTTACCTCGCTCTTTTCGAGGTCTTCCTTTGTAGCTTCGCCACTCCAGACGAGAAGCGAGCCTATACCCGAATTTACACCGCACGCGATGTCGGTATAGATACGGTCGCCTATCATGACTGCCTCTTCCTTCTTATAGCCCGTCTTCTCTATTGCGAGCTCTACCATAAGCGAATTAGGCTTTCCTATGAAAAAGGGTCTCTTCTTCGTCGCGTTATAAAGCATATCTGCAAAAGAGCCACAGTCGGGCACGTAGCCGTAATCGGTGGGGCAAACGTAATCGGGATTTGTCGCCACGTAGTCTACGTCAAAGAGAGTAAGAAGCTTCGACACTATCTGCAGCTTGCTATATTCAAGCTCGGTATCGTATGCAAGGCATACACAATCGGTGTTTTCGTCATAGCTTTCTGTCAAAGGCAGACCTGCTTCGCGAAGCGCTTTTCTGAATGACTCTGTACCCATAGCGTAAATGAGCTTGTGATTCTTCTTTTTAAGATAGTAGATAGTCGCCTCTGTCGAGGTGATGAAATCCTCTTTATCGGCTTTTATTCCAAGCTTATTGAGCTTTTCTACGTACTTTTCTACACTCTTTGAGGAATTGTTCGTGAAGAACAGATATCTTCCGCCTATTTCCTTTATATATGAAAGAAACTCGTGCACGCCCTCGAAAAGATCGTTATCGAGGTAGAGAGTGCCGTCCATATCGAGAAGGAATAGCTTTTTGTTATAAATTGACTGCTCCATTATTTCACCTATTACTTACTGTTGGCGGTAGCAATTATATTTGCACCGAATACGTCTTCCTTTAATACGTCGCCGACTTCTATGGGGGTCTTCGCAATTATGCCGTTTATTATTTTCATGCACTCGGACATATTTTCCTTTGCAATCGGGCACGAGGTCTTTACTGCAATTACGCTTCCGTCATCGCAAAGAACAGTAGAGGTGACGGTGCGCATAGGGTTAGAGATCTCGGTTCTGCCGTAGGTTTCTCCTCTTTTACAGGTGTTACCGAGGACACTTATAACCTCACCCCCCTCGTTTGTTTCAACAGTCAAGGGACAGCCCTTCGGGCATATGATACAAATCAAATTCTGCTTCATATCAGTTCTCCTCCAATTCAAAGAAAAGCTCTTTGGTGTTTTCAAGTGCCTCTGCCTTTAAGGTAACGCTTTCCATCATAGCGGGTACAGCCTTCAAGAACTTGCGCGAGGATATTACCTCACCCTTATCGTTTTTGACGTTGAGCTTCACGTTATCAAATACTCTGCCCACGCGGAAGAATACGCTTACGTCCTTCTTCTGTGTGATTACCTGAGGTACGGTGTATCTCACCTTGCCGTCGGCATTTACCTTGATAGAGGTTTCTACTATATTTCCGCGCTTGATATATTCTGCTGCGCTTTTTCCTGCAATTTCAGCTTCCTCTGACACGTAGTCAACGAGGTCGTGAACGTGCAACACGTTACCGCAAGCGAAAATACCTTCGACAGAGGTCTGTCTGTTCTGGTCGGTATAAGCGCCACCCGTCACTCTGTCGAGTGTGATGCCCGCAGATTTGGTAAGCTCGTTTTCGGGGATAAGACCACAGGAAAGAAGAAGAGTATCACAGGGGATAAACTCGTCTGTTCCTTCGATTATATTTCTGTTTTCGTCCACCTTGGAAATAGTGACGCCCTCTACTCTTTCCTTACCGTGCACCTTGGTTACGGTATGGCTGAGCTTCAAGGGAATGTCGAAGTCATCGAGGCACTGTCTTATATTTCTGGGAAGACCGCCCGAGTAAGACATTATTTCGCAAACCGCCTTTACCTTGGCTCCTTCAAGTGTCATTCTTCTCGCCATAATCAAGCCGATATCGCCCGAGCCGAGAATAACTACCTCTTTACCCGGCATATATCCCTTGATATTTACGTACTTCTGCGCAGTACCTGCGCTATAAATTCCCGCAGGTCTTGTGCCCGCGATATTAAGCGCTCCACGAGGACGCTCACGGCATCCCATAGCGAGTATTATTGCCTGTGCCTGAATCTGAAAGATTCCTTCCTGCTCATTTGTGGCGGTGATAACTCTATCCTCACTTATTTCGAGAACCGTGGTATTGAGCTTATGAGGAATGCCGAGGTCCTTCACCTCTTTTTCATATCTCCAAGCATATTCGGGGCCTGTAAGCTCTTCACCGAATTTGTGAAGGCCGAAGCCGTTATGTATGCACTGCTGCAAAATTCCGCCAAGAGAGGAATCTCTTTCAAGAATAAGAATATCGCGCACTCCCGCCTTGTATGCCGCTACTGCCGCACTCATGCCGGCAGGGCCGCCGCCTATAATTACAAGCTCTGTCATCTTACTTCGCTCCCTTCGTTTTTCCTACGTTGATATAGGACTCGCCACCGAATTTGGTAACCTTATCAAAATCAATTCCGCGCTCTCTCGCTATAAGCTCTGCGATATAGGGCGAGCAGAATCCACCCTGACAGCGTCCTGTCTGCGCTCTTGTACGGCGCTTTACACCGTCAAGGTCTGTTGCCTTCGGATTTGTGCGAAGGGCGTTTAAAATCTCTCCCTCGGTTATCTTCTCGCAACGGCAAATAATTTTTCCGTAGGACTTATCCTTTGCTATCATCTTGTTCTTCTCTTCAATGCTCGCCTCACGGAAGCAGAAGGAAGCCTCTCTTACAGGATTGAAATCCGACTTTGCCTTTAAGGGCATTTCGCTCTTTACCATATCGCAAACGTATTCGGCGATAGCGGGCGAAGCACTGAGTCCGGGGGACTCTATTCCCGCTACGTTTATAAAGCCCTTTACGTTTGAGTTAATGATAAAGTCGCCTGTGTTACCTACCGAGCGAAGTCCGACGAATGAGGTAATGACCTTGTTTAAAGGAACCGAAGAAACATTTTCAAGACACTCGGTCATTACCTTTTTAAGTCCTTCTATTGTGGTGGACTTATCGTCCTTATCTTCAATATTCTCGGACGTAGGACCTAAAAGAAGGTTTCCGTCCGCGGTGGGAGAAACGAGTATTCCCTTACCCATTTTGGAGGGTAATCTGAATATAGTAGCAGAAACGAGCTCTCCGCACTCACGGTCGAGAAGCATATACTCACCTCTTCTGGGGGTGATCTTTATACTGTCGTCGCCTACCATAGAAGCAACGACGTCGGAATATGCGCCCGCCGCATTTATTACGAGCTTCGACTCGATTATCTCGTCGTCGGAATAAATCTTAAAGCCGTTTTCGCTCTTTTCTACGTTATTGACCTTGAAATTAAGCTTGAGCTCTGCGCCGTTATCCATAGCGTTTCCTATTGCGGCAATAGCCAGCTCATAGGGGGAAACTATCGCACCTGTGGGCGCGTAGAGCGCTATATATACGTTTTCGGAAAGGGCGGGCTCCTTTTCGTGAAGCTCCTTTTTTTCAAGGATAGAAAGTCCCTTTACACCATTTTTCTTTCCGTTTTCGAGAAGCGCCTCTATACCAGCTCTATCCTCTTCGGAAAATCCGATAACCAAAGAGCCGTTATTTACGTACTTAACACCGAGCTCCTCTACTACCTTTCGCATCATTTCCGAGCCCTTTACGTTGAGCTTCGCTTTCAAGCTACCAGCCTTCGCGTCAAAGCCGGCGTGTACTATACCCGAGTTTGCACGGGTAGCACCCATAGCGACGTCGTTTTCGCTCTCGAGAAGGCAGATTTTGAGGTCGTATCTCGACAACTCTCTTGCAATCATACCGCCAACAACGCCTGCGCCGATAATTGTTACGTCAAACATTTCAATTCCTCCATAAAATGAAAAAAGGCGCGCCAAAAACACGGATTTCTCCGTATTTCGACACGTCTCCTAATCTCTGTATCGTATATATTCTATCACACGTAGATTTCTTTGTCAATAGTAATATATTATATTATATACAAATAATAATATATAAAGTACCCTAAAACTATCTGTGCGACCATTATAAAAGGAAGTCCTATCATAAATTTCAGATGCTTTGTCTTATGGCGGACACTCTGCATAGTTAAGTACATAGCAAGAGAGCCACCGAGCAGGGCGAACAGGATAAGCTTCGCCTCGGATATTCTCTCTTGCGGGCGCTTTACGGCAGCCTTTTTATCGTATATCGTGATTATTACTGATATAAGAGAAATGACGCCTAAATAGATAATAAGTATCTTTTCCCAGAGCAAAAATTCATTCCACATAATTTACCTTTATAAAATTCGGGGCTAAACTAAGTCAGCCCCGTTTTAATTTTTATTTTTTATTTACAAAATACAAAACACCGTCGACTATGAAGAGAACGCCTATTATAATGAATACCAAGTCGAGTGTCGCAAAGCGCGAAACTAAAAGCATAATTCCGATAACAAGCTTTAGAACTGTGTTGAGGAACTGGGAATTTTTGCGTTTCAACCCAGAAAGCATCTCGATGATAGCGCTCACTAATAAAAGCGCACCGAAAATGAGCAGAACGAGATCAGCAAACTTCATTCCACCAATCATGATTACGATGCCGACAACCATGCCGATAGCACCTGACAACAAATCTCCTTTTAATGCATTTACTACTCCTTGCAGAATAAAGAGCGCTCCGACGACAGTCATAATCCAGCCGAGGATAGCCGATCTGAATGCGCAAAAGAGTATACCCACCAAAATATAAATTATAGCGGTGCTTAAGTCAGATGATTTTCTCCTATTTGCCATAAAAATCTCCTTTATAGGTATTTACACTATTATTTTATCATTTTCGGCCTTTTTTGTCAACCGAAACGAGAGATTTTTACGCTCTGGCAAGCCTTTTTTCCGCAAAGGAAATAAATGCGCTTTCTATCACCTTTTGTCCCTTCGTGTTGGGGTGAATTCCGTCCTCGCAGAGTAGATCGTCTATTCTGCGACGAGAAAGAAAAGCGCCGCGAAGGTCTATGCAGTCCACCTTCATTTCCTTCGCTATATTTTCAATAACGCGGGAATAATTCTCCTGATATCTGTATATGGTATTCACGCTACCGAGCCAAGAGAGAATATTTTCTCTGTTCAGCTTATCAGAGCAGAACCAATTAAAATATTTCTCGGGGTCTATCGGGGGAAGCGTGGTAATTATAGGGGTTATTCCCTTTTTCTTCAAAAGAGATATAACTCTTTTATAGGTGATTTCAAAGACGTCAAGCGGGGTGTTTGGGGTATGGATGGCCGTAGGGTCGTCGGATATTTGCTGCCACTTGAAGTCACAATCGTTTCCACCGTAATCCATTATGATAGCGTCGCAGGTCATACCCTTTTCAAGACGGGCGGAAAGCAATTTTTCGCCTGACGTAACGGTATATCCGAAATGCGAGAGGTTTTCTATATCCAAAGAAAAGGTATCGCTTATCTTTTTTACGTCTATATTATTATCTATACAATATCTTTTATTTTCGCTGTTTAGCTGTACTCCCTTGAGAATAGAATCCCCAAGAATTTTCACACTTTTGTCAAAGCTCACAACATCGTCTCCCTGTCATATGGTTTTCAATACCATTATACATATTTATTATTGCCTTGTCAATAGTTTTTGAAACAAAAAAAGAGATATAATTAAAAAAATTATACCTCTTTTTTTGGTGTTTTGATAGCAAAAGGTGCGCTTTTCGCAAATATAGCTTGCTTCGCAAAAAATGAAAATAACCTTGTCGCAAGACAAGGTTATTTTTTTCGTGTCCAAGGCACGAAAAGGCCCCGCCGAGCCGTGTAGAGCAAGACTTTTAGCCCTGCCGTGCAGGGTGGTGCTCTCTCCGCTGTTTTGTGCTTCCAACGTCCAGAAAAGATCGGCACAAAGTCGGACCTTTTTGGGAGGCCTGCATACCCGTCAGCAGAAGTCCGAGCTCCATTTCTTTGTTTGTAGGCCCAAAACTCACTCTATCACGCACTAAGCAGGAAGAATTATTTTACTGTTCGTCTTCGTCGTAGTCGACGTCGGAGAACAACTCGTCGTCAAAATGTGCAGATACCGTTTCCCACTCGTCGTCATCGTCGATAGTAACGAGAATTCTCTCGCCGTTATCATCCTCCGCCTTGAGTATGGTGTATTCCTCAGTATCCTCATTTGCCAAAACGAGTGCAACGTAGAAGTTACCGTCGATATCAGCTGTGCCGATTATCTCGTAGTCCTTCTCTTCTCCCGACTCGTCATCGGTCAAGGTGTATATATCGCCAACCAAAATTTCTTCCATTTCGTCACCTCTGCTCATATGAGCATTTCCTTTTTAGTATTATTTGTGAGTATATTTTATCAAAAATATTTTCTCTTGTCAATAGCTTTTAAAGCTCGCCTTCGTAAAGAAGCTCGCACAATATGGAATTTGAGACGTACATACCCTTGTCGGTAAGATAAAATCTTCCCTGTTTTGACTCAAAAAATTCGCTTTTTTTAAGTTTTTTTATAATTTCCTTATATTTTTCTGAAAAGGGTATGCCAAAGCGCTTTTCAAATTCGGCGTCGGAAATTCCTTCCTTTAAGCGCAAAGAGAGCATAATATGCTCGTATTCCTTATCGCGAAGAGAAAGCTCTTCTACGTCGGTCTTTTCGCATCTTCCGTCATTTTCGACGTAAGAGGAAACAGAGGACGCGTTTCCGTATCTTTTACCGTCAAAGAAGGAATAAGCAGACACGCCAAAGCCGAGATATTCACTGCCCTTCCAATAGCGAAGGTTGTGCTTACATTCTCTGCCCTCTTTTCCGTAATTGGAAATCTCGTAATGGGAATATCCGTTACTTGAAAGAGCTTCCACGCAAGAGAGGTACATAGCGTATTCCTCGTCCTCATTCGGCAGAGACAGTTTGTTTTTCATACGATAAAACGGGGTGTTTTCCTCAATTTTAAGCGAGTATGCCGACACGTGCTCGGGGCAAAGGTCGATTACCTTTTGAAGCGTTTTTGCAAAGGATTTCTCGGTCTGCTCGGGTATGCCGTACATTAAGTCCACGTTTACGTTATCAAAGCCTGCGCTTTTTGCGTCATGGTATGCCGAGTAGAAATCATTTTCACTATGCACGCGCCCGAGAATGCGAAGCTCGTTTTCATTTAAGGACTGCATACCGATACTCAATCGGTTTACACCGCACGCCCTTATAAACGAGAGCTTTTTTTCGTCTACCGTAGCGGGATTTACTTCCATTGAAATTTCCGCGTCCGAGGAAATATCATAGCCCTCGTTTAAATGCAAAAATATTTTTTCAAGCTGTTTTTCGGAAAGCAACGAGGGTGTACCGCCTCCAAAAAAGACGGTGTCGACCTTGTAATCCTTCGCACGTAATGCTTCTCTCTCGATTTCACGACAGAGTGCATTTACGTACAAGTCCTTTTCGTCTGCGCTCATCTTATCGAACGAGCAAAAGTCACAGTAATTGCATTTTTTTACGCAAAACGGGATATGAAGATAGATGCCTAAGCTCTTTTTATTCATCGTCGTCAAGCTTGAGTACCGCCATAAATGCTTCGGGGGATACCTCGACGCTACCTAAGCGGCGCATCTTCTTTTTACCCTCCTTCTGCTTTTCAAGCAGCTTCTTCTTTCTCGTAATATCACCGCCATAGCACTTCGCAAGCACGTCCTTGCGCATAGCCTTTACCGTTTCTCTTGCGATTATCTTAGAGCCTATTGCAGCCTGTATCGGTATTTCAAAGAGCTGGCGCGGGATATTCTCCTTCAGCCTTTCTGCTATCTTTCTCGCTCTGCCGTAAGCCTTTTCCTCGTGAAGAATGAAGGAAAGCGCGTCTACCATTTCTCCGTTAAGCAAGAAATCGAGCTTAACGAGCTTACTTTCCTTATATTCGTGGAATTCATAGTCGAGTGAGGCATAGCCCTTACTTCTGCTCTTCAACGCATCGAAGAAGTCGTAGACTATTTCGTTCAGAGGCAGATAATAGTGCAGTTCTACACGCGTCGTGTCTATATACTTCATATCAAGGAATTCGCCTCTGCGCTCCTGACACAAGTCCATAAGTCCGCCTATATAATCGGTGGGGGTAATTATGTTCGCCTTCACTATCGGCTCGTATGAACGGTTTATTTCATCGGGTGAGGGGAAATTCGAGGGGTTATCTATATACTCCTCCGTTCCGTCGCGCTTCTCTATTCGGTAAATAACGCTGGGCGCTGTGGTGATAAGGTCGAGGTTAAATTCTCTTTCAAGTCGCTCCTCGATTATCTCCATATGAAGAAGTCCCAAGAATCCGCATCTGAAACCAAACCCGAGTGCTATCGAGGTCTCGGGCTCGAAAACGAGCGCGGCGTCGTTTAGCTGAAGCTTTTCAAGCGCGTCTCTTAAATCTCCGTATCTCGCACCGTCTGCGGGGTAGATACCGGCGTATACCATAGGACGAACCTCTCTGTAACCAGGCAAGGGCTCTGTCGCTCCGTTTTCACACGAGGTGATAGTATCGCCCACACGAGTCTCGCCTACCGTCTTTATGCTCGCGGTTATATATCCTACGTCTCCTGCCGAGATTTTTTCCGCCTTTTTCATACCAAATGCGCTCATAGTACCGACCTCGACTACGTCGAAGGTAGCACCTGTGCTCATCAGCTTTATCTTATCGCCCGCCTTTAACTCACCGTCAAAAACGCGCACGTAGACGACAACTCCCAAATAACTGTCGTAGCGCGAGTCGAATATAAGGCACTTGAGGGGCGCGCTTGCATCTCCCTTTGGCGCGGGAATATCTGTAACTATCTTCTTTAAGACGTCCTCGATATTAAGTCCCACCTTTGCGGATATTCTCGGGCATCCCTCGGCAGGAATACCTATAATATCCTCTATCTCTCCCGTCACTCTGTCGGGGTCGGCAGAGGGCAGGTCTATTTTGTTTATAACGGGAAGAATTTCAAGGTCGTTTTCTATTGCAAGATACGCGTTTGCAAGAGTCTGTGCCTCGACGCCCTGCGTCGCGTCTACCACAAGAAGCGCGCCCTCGCACGCCTTGAGCGACCTCGACACCTCGTAGCCAAAGTCGACGTGACCGGGGGTGTCTATCAAGTTGAAGTAATAGTCCTCTCCGTCCTCGCCCTTATATGAAAGCGTAACGGCTCTCGCCTTTATAGTTATGCCACGCTCACGCTCGAGGTCCATATCGTCAAGAAGCTGTTCCTCCATATCGCGCTTCTCTACCGCACTCGTCTTTTCGAGAATTCGGTCAGCGAGCGTAGATTTTCCATGGTCAATATGCGCTATAATACAAAAGTTTCTCGTATGCTTTTGTCTTTCTGTCACGTGTTTTATCCTCTCGTTTTCTTTCGGATTATCTTATTTTGCAAAACCGCTTGCATCCTTTTTATATGCTTCGATTTTTTCCTTAAGAGCATTTTCGTCATCTCCGTGAGCAAGGAAATAAATCTTTATCTTAGGCTCTGTGCCGGAAGGTCTTACTATTATCTTGTCACCGTTTTCAAGGGTGTAATAAAGAACGTCGCTCTTTATAAGACCCGTAGGCTCTTTTTTGCCACATTCAAGGTGATAGATATGTCCCTCGTCATAGTCTCCGATAGAGAAAACCTTGACACCGCCGATTTCTTTCGGGGGATTTTTTCTGAGACCCGACATAGTATTCTTTCTTCTTTCTATGCCGTCGAGACCTTCCATATAAATGTCGAGCATATCCTCTTTATATAAGCCGTAGCGTGAATAGAGGTCACAAAGCGCGTCGGAAAGTGTCATATTCTTCTGTCTGTAATATGCGGTCATCTCGCATATCATCATAGTAGCGCCGACAGCGTCCTTGTCTCTTGCATAGCTTCCGAAGAGGTAGCCGTAGCTCTCCTCAAAGCCCAAAACGAACTCGCCCTCTCTGTTTTCGGTCTCATAATTCTTTATGACCTCGCCTATATACTTGAAGCCGGTGAGCACGTCGTAAAGCTTTATGCCGTTTTTTTCTGCAATTATAGACGCCATATCGGTGGAAACAATGGATTTTACCGCATAAGCGTCCGTACCCAAAAGTCCTCTTTCTCTTCTCGCGTTTATTACGTAGTCGAGCATAAGAGCGCCCATCTGGTTTCCGCTTATCGTCTCAAAAGCGCCGTTTTTCGCGCGACTCATAACGCCTACTCTATCGGCATCGGGGTCGGTAGCGATTACAAGGTCGCTTCCCTCTCTTTCTGCGATTTCTATACCGAGCTTAAATACGTCTGCATACTCGGGGTTAGGCTTCTTTACTGTCGGGAAATTTCCGTCTGCTATCATCTGCGCGTCTACTGTATAGACGTTTTTAAGACCTATTCTTGCAAGGATTTCGGGCACTAATCTGCGACCTGCACCGTGAAGAGGGGTATATACTATTTTAAGGGTATCGGCAACTTCTTTAATAATATCCTTATTTATCGCGGTTTTTTCTACGGCAGAAAGATATTTTTCGTCGAAGTCCTTACCCAAGACCTCTATCTTGCCTTCCTTTACAGAGAGGTCGAAGGGAAGCTTTTTCGCGCCCTTTAAAACGTCTATTTTCTCGACTGCCGAGCTGACCACCTTTGCCTGCTCGGGCGAAATCTGCGCGCCATCCTCCCAATAAGCCTTATAGCCGTTATATTCCTTCGGGTTATGTGATGCGGTTATGTTTATACCTGCAATACACGAAAGCTCTCTTACGGCAAAGGAAAGCTCGGGGGTGGGGCGTATATCGTCAAAGATATAGGTCTTTATTCCATTTGCGGCAAGAACGGATGCGGCACATTCTGCAAAAAGTCTTGAATTGTTTCTGCTGTCGTAAGCAATAACGACACCGCGTTCACTTCCGTTTTCGCCCTTTATAAGCTCCGCTATTCCCTGCGTGGTCTGCGAGACTGTATAGGTGTTCATACACGAAGGACCTAAATCCATAGTAGAACGAAGTCCTGCAGTACCGAAGCTCATTGGAGCGCCAAAGGAAAGCTGCTTTTTTTCATCACTTATATTTTCTAAGCTCTTTTTCTCTTCTGCACTCAGAGCGTCGGAATTGAGCCATCTTTCAAATTCTCTTATATAGTCCATAAAAGCCTCCGTTTATTATTCAGATTTCAAGCATTCTTCCAAGGCCAGAGCAAGCTGGTCGGGGCAAGAGGTATTTTTGAAGCCGCATTTAACACCCTTTAAAATCTCTATTGCGTCCTCCGCCTTCATACCCTTCACCAAGCGGGAAACGCCAAGGGTGTTTCCGGGACAGCCCGACGTAAATTTTACGTCGACTATTACGTTATCGTCAAGAGTGACGTCAATTTCTCTTGCACAAGTGCCTTTTGTCTTATATTTTAATTGTTTTATCATATTTTTAGTCCTCTTTATATTTCAGAATATAACCCGTCTACGATGAAATCGGGATAAAAAAGCGATAAGTATAAAAGAAGCTTCGTCAGATTTTCGTTATTCTCTTTTATGCAAAAATAAGAATTATATCCGCCCGTATAGGCAGAATTAAGCCTCATTGAGCATATGTTCAAGCCGAAAAGCGAAAATGCCTCGCATATCTTCTCTGTCGCGTCTGCTCCCACCGATGAAAGCGAGAAGGCGAAATATCTGCTCTCCGCGTCTAAAATAAAGCGCACCTTGTCAGAAATCAAGGCATAGGTCGTGACGCTCTCATCTTCATTTTTTATATCGGTAGTGACGCATATTTTAAGCTCATAGGTAGACAAAAGCCGTTTTACAGTTTCTATCTCTCCGTCTGCCGATGATATAGGCAGAATACCGTAGGTAGCGAAGCCGTGTGAAATATCCTCGCATACGCCTTCAAAATTTTTCGCGTACACAACTCTGGGCTCATCTATACAGGGGGAAAGCTCGTCAAAAGCACGCTCGGAATACTTCGTCTTAATATAGGATATATATCCCGAATCAAGCATTTCACATTCCAAAAGCTCGGAAACCGAAAGGGTTTCGTTATGGATTTTCTCCCATTCCTTTATAAGATTTTCGCAAAGAAGAACACGGTCGAAGTTATGAAGATAGGAAAGTCCTCGCAAAACAAGGTGCTTGTTCTCAGGCAGAAGCTCCTTGTGAAAATCAAATTGCTCTGTATCGCCAAAAAGCATATCCTTTACGCTATCAAAGGGCTTTTTTCTTTTATCGAGCGATGCCATAATGCAAAGGGAAAGCTCTTTTACGTGGCCGAGCCTTTTTTCGTATTCAATCGAAAGGGCTTTCTCGTCCTCAAAAAGAAGGGATTTCGCCTTTTTTACCTTATCTATCTTTGTTTCACTCATTTCAGCTCTGAGCACCTCTCAGCTTACCTCGGAATGTAGTGGAAATTGCTTTGTAAAAGCAAAAAATACACCAAATAGATTATACCACAAAGCTCGTTGTTTATCAATGCTTTTTTCTCTATTTTTTTATACTTTTTACCTCTAAAAATACAAAAAATATCTTATTTTTGTTTTTCATTATTTTCCCTCCGATTTACTCTTGTCGGCTTTTTTATTTTTTTTGAAAAAACTATTGATTTTCGAAAAAATTTGTGTTATAATGCCATTGTTGTAAAAATGAAATGCCGGTGTGATGGAATTGGCAGACGTGCTGGACTCAAAATCCAGTGGTAGCGATACCGTATCGGTTCGACCCCGATCACCGGCACCAAAAGCGACAAAACCGAAAGGTTTTGTCGCTTTCTTTTACGTAAAAAAGAAAAGACCTTGGTGAAAACCGTAAGGTCTTTTCTTTTTATTCAAATGTTTTTTCTGTTGAGAGAGTTTTTAAACTGGCTGGGGGTGAGCCCTACCACCCTTTTAAAGACTCTGGTGAAATACTGCGGATTGTCAAATGAGAGCATTTCGGATATCTGTGTGAAGTTGTAAGCATCTTCTCTTATGAGCCTCTTCGCTTCCTCGATCTTGCAGATAGTGAAATACTTCGCCATTGAGGTAGCGCTCTGCTCCTTGAAGAGATAGCTCAAATAGGTCTTGCTGTATCCGAAAACCTTACAAACCTCATTTACGGTCATATTCTCTCTTACACGCGACTTTATGTAATGCTTTATCTCCACGACAAGATGAGTTTCAAGGCTTTCCTTAGACGGAAATACAGTAATGCTTTTCTTCTCTACCATCTTGCGAACGAGAAGGATAAGTAACTGCTCAAGATAAGATTTTATCTGCTGTTCTCCGCCAAAGGGCGCATCTTCCTTTGTAACGAGTTTTTTAAGAGAAACGTCGTTTTTGGGAATTACGTACGTATCGTTTGCTTCCGCGAGCACAGAAGAAATAAAGGGCTTCAGCTGTTTGTCGAGAACCGTCTTGAAATGTTCGAAATAAGTCATAGCAGACGACTTGCAAACGAAGGAAATTACAAATATGTTGGGCGAAGAATTATGCGCCTTTATGGTGTGAAATTCATTCGGCTTATGGAAAACTATTTCACCCTGTTTTAAAAGTAATCTCTCGCCGTCACGAGTTATCTCGACCTCTCCGCCGTCGACGTAAACAAGCTCCCAGAAATCGTGGCTCTCGCCTGCGAATTCAAAGGTCTTGTCGAATTCAAAATAATGAATCGTAACTATATCGGTTACGTTTAGTATATTGTTGATTTTCGTTTTTACGTAGGTTGTTTTCATAAATAGCCCCGTTTTTTTGCCTTGTGAACAAAAGTGAAAAATTATAATAAAAAAATGACTTAAATATTTTACGTATTTATTATATCATATAATAAATAAGTATGCAATAGTTTACAAACAAAAAAATTACATAAACGTAAGGAGTTTATCATGAAAAAAGGAATTAGCATCTGGTCTTTTGGCAATATGTCGATAGAAGACACCCTTAAGCTTGCGAAAAAAGCTGGCTTCGACGGTGTTGAGCTCGCTCTTAATATGACAGGTGAAGCAAGTCTTGAGTCCGATGAGGCCGAGTGGAAGAAGATCAAAAAGATGGCAGATGACATCGGTATTTCTTTATACAGTGTTGCCTGCGGATTGTATTGGGACTATTCCCTTACCTCCGACGACGAAAACGATCGTAAAAAGGCAGAGGAAATCGTAAAGAAGGAAATCGATATGGCGAAGGCACTCGGATGCGAGTCCTGCCTTATAGTTCCCGGCACGGTTTGTGCAGATTTTGTAGACCCTAACAAGGTAGTAGATTATATGACCGCTTATGAGAGAAGCCTTGAGTTCTTCTCCCGCATCAAGACCTATGCAGAAGAAGCAAAGGTAGAAATCGGTCTTGAAAACGTATGGAACAAGTTCCTCGTTTCTCCTATCGAAATGAGAGACTTCATTGATAAGATCGATAGCGACTACGTAGGAAGCTATCTCGATATCGGTAACGTTCTCTATAACGGATACCCCGAGCACTGGATCAAGGCTCTCGGAAAGCGTATAAAGAAGGTGCACTTCAAGGATTACAGAAAGGTTGCAGGCGGACTTCACGGCTTCGTTGACCTTCTCGCAGGTGACGTAAACTACCCTGCAGTTATGGAGGCTTTGAAGGAAGTTGGTTACGACGGCTGGGTAACGGCTGAAATGATTCCTAACTACAACACCTATAACGAGGTACTTATTTATAACACCTCGAATGCAATGGATAAAATTTTAGGCAGAAAATGAGGAGAAAAATTATGTTGAAGGTTGGTTTGATTGGTTGTGGCTTCATGGGCACTATGCACGCTAACTGCTATAAGAACATAGAGGGTGTGGAGCTTGTCGCATTGGCTGACGTAAGAAAAGAAAAGGCAGAGGAGCTTGCAGTAGGTACTTACGCTACCATCTACGAGGGCGGCAAGGACCTTATCGCGAATGCAGACGTCGACGTTATTGACATCTGTCTTCCCACTTATATGCACAAGGATTTCGCAGCACTTGCTATGGACAAGGTAAAGTACGTATTCATAGAAAAGCCCGTTGCTCTTACAAAGAAAGAGGGCAAAGAGCTTCTTAAAAAGCAGAAGGAAACAGGCTGTAACGTACAGATAGGTCAGGTTATCCGTTTCTGGGACGAGTACGTTAAGCTCGCTGAAATCATAAAAGCAGGAACTTACGGAAAGGTTATAAACGCTAACTTCCGCCGTATCAGCCCTATTCCTACATGGGGTTGGAACAACTGGCTTCTTAAAGAGGAGCTTTCCGGTGGCGCTGCACAGGACCTCCACATTCACGATATGGACTACACCCTTTCTATCTTCGGTCAGCCGAAGAAGATGTATTCTATGAAGAACGTTAAGGGTGAAGCTAACTCCTACATCAATTCTCTTCTCAGATACGACGATTTCGTTGTAACTGTCGAGGGTACTTGGGCATTACCCGGAAGCCATCCCTTCGAGGCTACCTTCCGCGTAGTATTTGAAAAGGGCGTTGTAGAAAACGCAGGTGGCAAGTTTATGCTCTACACCGACGACGGCGCTGAGGAAATCAAGATAGAAAAGAAAGAGGTCGTAGGCGACGGATTTAAGGGCGGTAACATTTCCGACCTCGGTGGCTATTACAACGAGCTCGTATACTTCACCGAGCAGGCGAAGAATAACGCTCCCATAGAAAAGGCTACTCTTGCACAGGCGGCAGAGTCGCTCAACTTCGTATTAAAGGAGATAGCAAATGCTTAAAGTAGGAATTATCGGCTGCGGTAACATCTTTACTATGCACGCGACCAGTGCCGATTATCTTCCCAACTCGACTATTGTCGGTGTATGTGATATTAAAAAAGACAGAGCTGACAAGGCGGCGGCAAAATATAACTGCAAAGCATATTACGACTATAAGGACCTTATCAAAAAGGACCTTATCGACGTAGTACATATTTGCGTGCCCCACTACTTACACCCCATCATTTCAAAGTATGCGCTTGAACAGGGCGTACACGTTCTCTGTGAAAAGCCTATGAGCATCAAGTACGAGGACGCTATTGCAAACGTAGAGCTCGCAGAAAAAATGGGCGTCAAGTACGGAATAATCTTCCAGTGCCGTTATAACGACTCGGCAAAGCTTGTAAAGGAAAATATCGTAAACGGCAGACTTGGCAAGGTCATTTCTGCAAGAGCGGTGCTCACCTGGTGCAAGCCCGACGAGTATTACAGCCTTTCCGACTGGAAGGGCACTTGGGACAAAGAGGGCGGCGGTGTCGTAATCGACCAAGCTATCCACTCTCTTGACCTCGCAAACTGGTTTATAAACGACGAAATCGAGAGCGTACAGGCGCACTTAGCTAACCGCGGTCACTCCATTATGGAAGTAGACGACTCGGCAGAGGGCTTCGTTAAGTATAAAAACGGCGCGACTCTCGGCTTCTGGGCTATGAACAACTACGGCTGTGACGATCCCATTGAAATACGTCTTTTCTGCGAAAACGGAAAGGTCGTAATGGACTACGACAAAGCGGTCATCACCTTCAACGACGGTGAAACGCTCGTGGCGGAAACGCAGATAGACCCTAACGTAGAATACGAGGGCGGTAAGGATTACTGGGGCTTCCAGCATATCCGTGAAATCGCTGACTTCTATGACGCAATAGAAAAGGACAGAGAGCCTACTATCAGCGGAAAGGAAGCACTCAAAATTCAGAAGCTTATCTGCGAAATTTACAGAGTTGGCCGTTGGTAATATCAATTTTGCATCCGAATTTCCAAAAGAAATTCGGATGCTTTTTATATGCAAAAAAAGGTATTGCTTTGCTATACTTTTTGTAGTATAATAGTTTTATAGTAAAGTAATTTCTTTATAGGGTGGAATATATGTTTAAATGCAAAATTGCCGACCTTGTGTTTGAAATCGACAACAAATTTTCTTACACGGAAAATGCATCTAAAAACTATATATGTGATGAAAACGAGAAGGTAGATATTTCACTTTCTGTGACAGACGAGGAAATAGACTATGAGGACAAGGGTGAAGGTCGTTTTTCTCGCGGGGTGCTGGAATTCACCGCGCTATACAGAAAGCTCTGCGATAAGGTGGCAAAACACAACTGCTTTCTTATGCACGCCGCTTTAATTTCAATAGACGGTGAGGGGGTCGCCTTTCTTGCCCCGAGTGGCACGGGCAAAAGCACACACGTCGTAAATTGGAAAAATGCTTTCTCTGACAGAGTGCGCATAATAAACGGTGACAAGCCCTTAATAAGAATAGTAGACGGTAAGATATTCGCTTACGGCACGCCTTGGTGCGGAAAGGAAAAGTGGAATTTAAACGAATCCGTCGAATTAAAAACTCTCGCTTTTATTGAAAGAGACAAGGACAATCACGTAAAAGAGATTTCAGCAGACGATGCACTTCCCTTTCTTATGCAGCAGCTCCTTATTCCCGAAAAGGAAGAAGGGGTATTGAGATTTCTCGATAACGTAAACGCGCTGCTCTCGAAATGCAATCTTTATAAAATCTATTGCAATACCGACGAAAGCTCTGCCTGTGTTGCATATAACGCTATAAAAGGATAAAGTAAAAAATGAAGCTTAACGGAAAATTTATTTTAAAAAGCATAGGCGGAACATATTATGCCGTACCTCTTGGCGAAGCGTCAAAGGAAATCAAGGGAATGATAAAGCTGAACGAGACTGCCGCTTTCATCTGGAAAATGCTCGAAAAGGAAGCGACAAAGGAAGAAATAATCTCTGCACTCGTAGCTGAATTTAACGCGAAAGAGGAAGATGCAGAGGCGGATTTTTCTGCATTTACAAATTCTTTGAAAGAGGCGAAAATACTTGTTGGGGCTTAACATAAAGGACGTTGTGCCTTTGATAGAGGAACAGGTGAATTCGGGTGGCTACTTCTACCTTATACCGAAGGGTGTGAGCATGCTCCCGACAATTAAAGGCGACGAGGACACTGTTACACTTGAAAAGGCGGACACGCTGAAAAAGGGCGATATAGTCTTATACAGACGCGAAAGCGAGCAGATAGTTCTGCACCGAATCGTAGGCATTAAGGGGGATTCCCTTATCCTTTCGGGTGATGCCCAGACCGAGCTCGAATACGGAATAAAGACAAAAGACGTAATAGCAAAAGTGTGTGAAATCAAAAAGGGCGAAAAGATTATTAAAAGAAATTCGCTTGCATTTTATAGATTCTACTCCATCTCACGCATCAGTCGTGCCTGCAAAGCTTCGCGCGCAAAAATAGGAAAAATAGTGAAAAAAAGCAGATAAAAAAGCGTAGTAAAAAACTACGCTTTTTTGTTTTGTAAAATTCTTATTCGAATATAAACGCGTTTAAATCATATAATAAAAATACTTAAAGGAAAGGTATCGTTATATGAAAATAGACGCAATTTTTGAGTGGATAAACACCTATGCTTTTGGTCCTGTCGTGCCTGTTTTACTTATTTTTTCGGGGCTTTATTTTTGCTTTCGTCTCCGTTTCTTCCATTTTCTGCACCCTATCGCGTGGATAAACAAAATGAGAAAAAAGGAAGATACAAACGAAAACGGGCAGAGTCCTTTACGCGCGCTTTGTATGGCTCTCGCCGGCACACTCGGTACGGGGAATATTTCGGGCATATCGCTCGCTATTGCGTACGGTGGCGCGGGATCTATTTTCTGGATGTGGGTAAGCGCACTTGCCGCTATGATAATACGGTATGCCGAAATAGTTTTAGCTCTTGACGAAAAGACAGATGAAGAAAACGGCAGGTCGGGAAATGCTATGAGCTATATAAAAAAGGCTTTCAGAGGTAAAATCGGGGTCGCCCTTTCCGCCGTCTTTGCTACGCTCTGTATTCTCTGCGCTCTCTTTTTAGGTGGGGTAATACAAGCAAACGTAATTTCCGAATGCTTCCACGATTTTATGGGTTACCCAAAGCTTCTTATCGGAATTCTCCTTTCTTTATTTACCGCACTTATTATATTCGGCGGTAGGCAGAAGATATCCGACCTTACGGCAAAAATAGTTCCTTTTATGACTATACTCTATATAGTACTCTCTTTCTGTGTTATCTTTTCAAAGGCGAGCCTTATACCCTCCGCTTTCAGAAGAATCTTTTCCGATGCATTTCACGTAAAAAGCGTAGGTGGCGCTATTATAGGAATCATTACCTCGCGCGCACTCAGAGTAGGGGTGTCGCGCGGGCTTATAACGAACGAGGCAGGGTGTGGTACTGCGCCTATGGCACACGCGACGACAAACGTAAAAGCCCCTGCAAAGCAAGGTCTCTTCGGCATAGTCGAAGTGTTTGTGGACACTATTCTCTTATGTACTCTCACCGCGCTCGTAATTTTAGTTTCCTTTGAAGAAATCCCAAACGACGTGGGCGGGGGAATTATGCTCATTATCGACTCTTTCTCTTCTGTTTTCGGTATTTTCTCGGCTCTGCTCATTTCTATATCTATTTTCTTTTTCGCCTTTGCTACAATAGTATGCTGGGCTTTCTACGGCGAGAGCTGCGTCAGATATTTTACAAACGACAAAAAGAAGATAAGAATATTTTTGGCTATCTATTCCCTTCTTATGCTCTACGGGGCGTTTGCCGCACCGAAGGCACTTTGGTCTTTTACCGACGTTATAGTGGCGTCTATGACTATAATAAACGTTTTTGCAGTAATAAAAATGGCAGATAGAGTAGTCACTCTATCTGCCGATTACGGTCTGTTAAATCTCAGTTCACGCGGATATGCGCGCAAAGGCGAGCACCCGAAGAGCAAAGACGAGCGACCTTATCGTTCATCTCATTCTCGTTAATGCTGGGTGTGATGAAGGAAATCTCTTCACCTTCGGAAAGTATCTCAATGTCTCCGAAGATAACCTGTGCTGCATTTATATCGGTGTCTGCAAACGAGAGATATCTCTTACAAGCGAAGTGAGAGAAGTCGCTCAAGAAGAGCTCGTCTGCCTTCTGCCATACCTTGAAATTAAGGTTTGCGGTGCTGCCCGAAATAATATTCATTATATCACCGCACACAGCGCTCGCAGTAGGATATGCTCCTGCGCCTCTGCCACGGAAGGTCACGTCACCGACAAAGTCACCGACTACATTGACTGCGTTGAATACGTCATCAACAGATGCCAAGGGATTATCCTTGTAGATTACGAAGGGGGCTACCATAACGTAAACCTCGTTGTTGTCGGTCATTACGGTCTTACCAAGAAGCTTGATAGACGCGCCAAACCTATCCATAAGAGAAACGTCGTAGCTACGGATGCTTGTAATACCCTCGGTATGAACGTCAGAGGTGGAAACGAGCTTTCCGTATGCAAGTGCGGTCAGAATGGTTATCTTACGGCAGGCGTCAATTCCGTCGATGTCGGCAGAGGGATTAGCCTCGGCATAACCGTTTTTCTGTGCTTCGGAAAGTGCGTTTTCAAAGGACGCTCCTTCGTTTTTCATCTTGGTGAGGATATAGTTCGTGGTACCGTTCAAAATACCTACGATTTCCTTAATATTATTAGCGGAAAGGTCGGACGACAAAGGATGCAAAACGGGAATACCGCCACCTACGCTCGCTTCAAAAAGATAGCTTACGTTATTCTCCTTCGCGCAAGCGAGAAGCTGGTCACCGAAGTTGGAAACCACCTCTTTATTCGAGGTAACTACGCTCTTACCCTTTGAAAGTGCCTGCATAGAGAACTCAAATGCAGGATGAGAGCCACCCATAACCTCGGCAACGATGGTTACCTCGGGGTCATTTAATATAACGTCGTAGTCCTTTATTATCTTATCTCTATAAGGACTCTCGGGCTTGTCCTTTATGTCAAGCACGTACTTGATATTCACTTCTTCACCGAAGCGCTCTTTTATCAAGTCCTTATTTTTGGTCAACAGGTCTGCTGTTCCCGAACCGACAACACCGAGACCTAATATTGCTATATGGATCATAACTGCTCCTTATACGTGATTATATGTGCTACAATAGTATAGCATATATAAACGAAAAAAGCAAGAAAAAAGATAAAATGTATATATTTTTTTGCCTTTTTTACACTTTTTTATCGGGGTTTTTGAAGCTTCATACAAAAATGTAAACTATTGTTATAAAAGAAAAAGGACGTTCTCTTTTATAGAAAGCGTCCTTTCGATATTCTTATTTAATCTTTATCATAGAGTATATCATTTGTGCTGCTTGCGCTCTCGTTACGTCCTCTCTTGCCCCTATTACACCGCTATCGGTGCGCTCCATAATTCCTATGGTATAGAGAGCGTAGACCGAATTCTCTGCCCACGCAGGTATGTCGGCTGAATCGGAAAATACGGGCTTGGACGTGGGTACTGTCGCACCGAGGATATTGTTAATTACTACCGCCGCTTCTGCGCGGGTGATAGGCGCATCAGCGTCAAAATAGAGTCCTGTGCCGTCAAACTTACCGTTTACGTAACGCATTCTCTGAGCATAGGAAATATAGGTGCGAATGGATTCGGGAATTTTATCGTTATCGTCAAACGAAGTGTTTTGCATCACCGAGCCTACCTTTATACCCGCCGCCTTCATTACCATAACTACAAAGTCTCCGCGCGAGACCTTTTCGTCGGGGTAAAAATACATACCGTCGCCCGATATCTCTCCGAGCATAATATTCTCTTCGGCAAGCACGAGAGCCGCATTGTATGCGGAATTATCATCCAAATCACGATATACTATCTCGGTCTTTCTCTTTGATACGTCGATATTCACAGTGGCGGTCTTTGAATAATTACCGTATTCGTCGCGCACGACGTAGGTAAAGCTATCCTTACCCGTAAAGTTCACCTTAGGGGTATATTTGAAGTCGCCGTATTTCGCATCAGTAAAGGTTACCGTACCATTTTTCGTAGTCTTTATTATAAAGAATGAAAGCTCGTCGCCCTCGGGATCAACTGCCGACAGTCTGCCGAAAAGAGAGACGTTTTTCTGCGTGCTTACGTTTTGAGAATCCGAGGAAACCTTTGTTAGCGTAGGCTCATAATTAATTTTTTCGAGCAATTTGAGCTCACACACTATACTTGCGCCTCCGACGTACTCGTCACAAGAGAAGGTGAAGCTACTTTCGGTGACATTTTCGTTTGCGGGCACGAATTTCAAAAGATAAAGATTGCTTCTTGAAATTTTCTGCCCCTCGCTAACCTTCACGTTTGCATATTTCAGCGTGCCATCCTCTTCATTCGGCAGAGAGAGAATGGTAACAGACTTGAAGTTTCTTATGCTGAGCGCCTGCTTGAAGTCGGTGGCGGAAAACCTTATCTCCTTTCCGAGAAGTCCGCTTTTTATCATCTTCGCATCATCTGACAAATTGTTCATCGCATAGCTTAATCCCTCGGCAGAAGCAGAAAAAGGGACAAGGCAAAAAACGAAAATAAAGACCAAAGCAAGAGCTAATATTTTTTTCTTCATAGTTTTTTCCTTTCATATTTTTGGTTTATGAATATATTTTTTCCCTTTTTCACTTTATTATACATACGAAAGAAAAACGCGACGATTATCCCGTCGCGTTTTATTGCTTCAAACTGATTATTAATCCTTCGGCACTGCCTTTGAGTCACAGTATATACAGCGGTAGACGTTGTTCTTTTTGTCTGCCAAACGAACGCCTTTTCGCAATCCTTGCTCTACTGTCGCGATGCAACGGTGATTTCTGCAAACTAATTCATCGGTATAGATAGCATCCTCGATATCAAGGTCTGCCTTTTTATCATTTTTCGCTTCGTTAAGAAGCATAAGAATGAGCGCCATACGTATATATTTTCCGTTTTTTGCCTGACGGAAGTATGCTGCTCTTTCATCCTCGTCTACGTCGAGTGATATTTCGTTTACACGAGGTAGCGGGTGCATAACTATCATATCCGACTTTGCAGAGCTCATTTTCTCGCTTGTGAGAATATAGCTATCCTTCAAGCGCTCATATTCTTCCACGCTTGAAAAACGCTCCTTCTGTATTCTCGTCATATAAAGAACGTCAAGCTCGCCTATGACCTTATCAAGCGAATCGGTCTCCTCATACGGAATACCGTTATCTGTTACGTAGGTATATTTTACGTATCCGGGCAGCGTCAATTCTTTTGGTGAGATGAGCACGAATTTTACGCCCTTATATCTCGACATCGCCGCTATAAGCGAATGCACTGTTCTGCCATATTTCAAGTCGCCGCAAAGACCTATGGTAAGGTTTTCAAAGCTTCCCTTCTCTCTATGTATTGTGAAAAGGTCTGTCAAGGTCTGCGTGGGATGGTGGTGTCCACCGTCACCTGCATTGATGATCGGCACCTCACTCTTTTTCGCCGCCACGAAGGGCGCGCCCTCTTTCGGATGTCGCATAGCGATTATATCTGCATAGCCCGACACGATTATAGCAGTATCGGAAACGCTCTCGCCCTTTGCCGCCGAGCTTGAGCTCGCCTCGGAAAAACCGAGAACCTGTCCACCGAGCTCGAGCATAGCCGCCTCAAAGGAAAGACGGGTACGTGTAGACGGCTCGAAGAACAGAGTAGCCAACTTTTTATAACGGCATTTTTCCTGATATTTTTCGGGATTTTCGACTATGTCTGACGCGACCGCTATAAGCTCGCCGATCTCTTCTGTTGACAAGTCCAAAATATCGATAAGATGGCGCATTACTTGCCTCCGTTTATCCAAGATTCGTCAGAGGGGTTGTTACGGAAGGCAATAAGACGGGCTACGTCCTCTGCCTTGATATAATTCTCCTCTGCGGCAATTTCTGCAATACAATCAAAGTTTGTAAGGCTCACGTTTTTAACGTCCGCTTCCTTCAATCTCTCTATACCCTTCTTCATTCCGTAGGTGAAGATGCTGACAATACCAAGCACCTCTGCGCCTGCTTCACGAAGGACGTTTACTACCTCGATAACGCTTCCACCGGTAGAAATGAGGTCCTCTACTACGACAACCTTCTGTCCTTTTTCAAGCTTACCCTCTATCTGATTTCCGCGTCCGTGGTCCTTCGCGCCTGAGCGAACGTAACCCATAGGAAGTCCCATAATATGCGCGGTGAGAGCCGCGTGAGCTATACCTGCAGTAGAAGTACCCATAAGCACCTCGGCATCGGGATATTCCTTTTTAATGGTTTCTGCAAGAGAATTTTCTACGTCGTTACGTACTGCGGGGGCGGTGAGTGTCAATCTGTTATCACAGTAAACGGGGCTCTTTATTCCACTCGCCCAAGTAAACGGCTCGTCGGGACGGAAGAATACCGCCTTTATGGAAAGCAGATCCTTCGCTATCAATTTCTCTATATTGTTCATTTCAAAATCCTCTCAATCTACAAATTCTTTAACGCAACGGCGATAAGCTGCGACGGGGTCGGGTGCGGCGGTTATGGGTCTGCCTACAACGATATAGTCAGAGCCGATTTCCTTCGCTCTTTCGGGGGTGGTAACTCTCTTCTGGTCGCCTATATCCCCATCGGCAAATCTTACGCCAGGGGTGATGGTGAGAAATTCTTTTCCACAGGTATCGTGTACCTTTCCCGCCTCCAAGGGTGAGCATACTACACCGTCAAGTCCTGCCTTTTTAGCATTCGACGCGTAGTGCATTACTACCTTGTCGATAGGCTCTTTTATCAGAAGGTCGTTTTCCATACGCTCCTGATCTGTCGAGGTGAGCTGTGTAACCGCGATAAGAAGCGGACGGCTTCCGTCCTCTCTTGTGAGCCCTTCTATCGCTGCTTCCATCATAGAAATAGTACCCGCTGCGTGAAGATTACACATATCGACGTCAAGCTCGGAAAGCACCTTCATCGCCTTCTTTACTGTGTTCGGGATATCGTGAAGCTTCAAGTCGAGGAATATCTTATGCCCTCTCTTTTTTATTTCTCTTACTATTTCAGGACCTGCTCCGTAAAACAGCTCCATTCCTATCTTTACGTAGGGTTTTTCTTCTGTGAACTTATCGAGGAACGCAAAAACCTCTTCCTTATTCGGAAAGTCACAAGCAATAATAACGTCCTTACCCATTATGTGCGCCTCCTATTATATCTTCAAGTTTTTCTATTCTGTATTCCTTCATAACGCTCGGCAATTCTTCAATAATTCTCTTCGACGCATAGGGGTCTACGAGGTTTGCCGCGCCTATCTGCACCGCACTCGCGCCTGCGAGCATCATTTCTATAACGTCGCGTGCAGACGAAACACCGCCCATACCGATTATCGGTATCTTGACAGCATCATAGACTGCGTATACCATTCGCAAAGCGACGGGGAAAATCGCGCTTCCCGAAAAACCGCCTGCCTTATTTGCAATTACGGGCTTTCTTGTTTTCAGGTCTATTCTCATACCCAAGAGTGTGTTTATGAGGCTAAGACCGTCAGCTCCTGCCTCTTCGCACGCTTTGGCGATAGATACTATATCCGTAACGTTTGGGCTGAGCTTTATATATACGGGCTTTGTGGTTACAGCCTTCACTCTTTTCGTGACCTCTGCCGCCGTTTCGGGCGAAACACCAAATCCCATACCGCCACCGTGGACGTTTGGACAGCTTATATTTATTTCGAGAAGACCTACGCCCTCTTCCTTATCGAGAAGAGATGCAACGTAGGTATATTCATCATACGAAAAACCGCCTATATTAGCGATAACCGGCTTATTAAAGCACTTTCTTAGTTTAGGTAATTCCTCGTTTATAACCTTGTGTACTCCGGGATTCTGAAGTCCTACACTGTTTATCATACCCGCAGTGCATTCTGCGATTCTCGGTGTATTATTGCCGAATCTCTCTTCCTTCGTCGTACCCTTAAACGAAAAACTACCGAGACAGTTTATGTCGTAAAATTCTGCGAATTCGTATCCGTATCCAAAGGTTCCGCTCGCGGGAATTACGGGGTTATCAAGGATAAGTCCGCTGAGATTTACCTTCGTACTTACCATAATATCTCCTCCTTCTCTAAAACAGGTCCTTCCTTACATATACGCTTATATCCCGTGACGGTCTTACAAGAACAACCCATACAAGCACCGAAGCCACAGCCCATACGCTCTTCAAAGCTGAACTGTCCGGACGTTTCGGTCTTATTAAACACCGCCTTGAGCATAGGCTCGGGGCCGCAGGTGTAGAAATAGGTATAAGAAATGCCGTCGAGCGCGTCGGTGACAAATCCCTTTATTCCATAGCTACCGTCTGCCGTCGTCACTTTAACGTCAGCGCCAAGCGCATTGAATTCTTCTTCAAAGAACACATCGTTTTGTCCATTGAAGCCGAGAATTACCGTCGGCTTTTTGCCTTCATTAACAAGCTTTTTGCACAAAGCATAGAGGGGTGGAACACCGACACCTCCACCGAGCAAAAGAGGTCTT
>JAZOOB010000099.1:0-2882 GCA_045654845.1 Eubacteriales bacterium
GGCTACGGCGACTGTGTGCTTGAATCCAGCTTGTTCTACTATTATAAGTACGGAAATACTACCGACCAGGCGGCAGCTTGGCTGATGACCGGCGAGAACAGAGGACAGAAGGAGATAGACCTTCTTATAGGAGGCACGAGAGCATCCTACAACCTTGATGCTATCAAGGCGCGCTTCCCCGACCACGTAAGCTATCTTGAAACTATCAGATTGATACTTGCGGCATATAACGGCGAGCTTGGTGCGACCTACACAAATCCTGTGTACGACGTCGCTAAGGCTACGGGTGTCAGCTACACCTACGTAGCGCCGACGGATATGAAGGTATATATTCCTTACCACCAGTATAAGAGTGGCACATTTGGAGCAAAAGTAAACGACGTAGCAGCGAGAACGGTAACGCTCAACGAGGGCGACACTCTCACGCTTACCTACGAGGAGCTTTCTGCAATCGAGCGTCTCTGGAGACAGGGCGCTATGACGGTTATCGAAAATAACGTTATAATCGGTGGCGGCTACACCGATACAAGCAACGGCACGGCAGAAAGAAAATCCCTTTACAATGTTTCTGACGCAAAGGCGGGTTATATTACGGGAATGTCGAAGGTTGAAAACAACTTCATTGCGCAGGATACGGCAGTTATGCCTAATCTTACGGCAGGAAGCTATGAGATCTCCGATTACGAAATTTCCGACGAAGCATGGGCTACAATCGCAGACTCGGTTTCCAGCGTAGACGGACTTAAAAAGGAAAACTACAAGAAAGCCGGAAGAACCGAAGCTGACTTCGCCGATTAATAAAAGAGCCAAAAGGCTCTGAGGCAAGACGCTTTTCAGAATTTTAAAGTTTAAAAAGCAACACAATAACAAAAGGACAGAGAAATTTCTCTGTCCTTTTTTAGTGAATAGTGAAAAGTGAATAGTGAAGAGTGAAGAGGTTTCGCTTCGCAATGACCAAAATTAAAAAAGCCTCAAAAGAGGCTTTTTAATGAATAATGAATGATGAATAGTTTTAATTGCGAAGCGAATGTATAGGCGCGGGGATCGAGCCGCCGCGGGAAATAAAGGCTTCACTTGAGTGGGGATTCAGCGACATAATGGGCGCATAGCCGAGAAGACCGCCGAATTCTGCACTTTCACCTACACCCTTGCCGTATACGGGGATAATACGGACGGCTGTGGTCTTATTATTTATCATACCTATTGCAATTTCGTCTGCGATAATACCGCTAAGAGTAGATGCGGGAGTGTCACCGGGGACTGCTATCATATCAAGACCGACAGAGCAGACCGCCGTCATTGCTTCCAGCTTCTCAATATTGAGCGAGCCTATTTCTACCGCGTGTATCATTCCCGCGTCCTCGGAAACGGGGATAAACGCGCCCGAAAGACCGCCTACGTAGGAAGAAGCCATTACGCCACCCTTCTTTACCGCGTCGTTGAGCATCGCAAGAGCCGCGGTCGTGCCGTGTGTTCCACAGCATTCAAGTCCCATATTTTCGAGAATATGAGCCACAGAGTCGCCCTGCGCGGGAGTGGGGGCGAGGGAAAGGTCTACTATTCCGTAGGGGACGCCCAAGCGCTTCGACGCTTCGTATGCGATGAGCTGACCCGTTCTCGTAATCTTGAAGGCTATCTTCTTTATAGTGTCCGCGAGCTCACCGAAGTCGCAATTGCCCGCGCGCTTTACAGCGCAAGCCACAACACCGGGGCCGGAAACACCGACGTTTATTACCGAGTCGGGCTCGCCTGCGCCGTGCATAGCGCCCGCCATAAAGGGATTATCGTCGGGAATGTTACAAAATACTACCAGCTTCGCACAGCCGATAGAGTCCTTGTCTTTTGTCAGATACGCGGTTTTGAGCATTATTTCACCCATTTTCTTTACCGCGTCCATATTTATGCCAACTTTAGTTGACGCTACGTTTACAGATGAGCAGACGCGCTCGGTAGATGAAAGAGCCTCGGGTATCGCTTCAATGAGGTTTTCTGCGCCCTTGGTCATGCCCTTCTGCACGAGTGCCGAAAAGCCGCCTATAAAGTTTATTCCGAGTGTTTCTGCCGCGCGGTCAAGCGTTTTTGCAAGGCGCACGTAGGCTTCGGGCGAGTGCGCGCCACCTATAAGCGAAATAGGGGTGACGGACACGCGCTTGTTGATTATCGGAATTCCGTAGGTCTTTTCGAGCTCGAGCGCTACGGGTACGAGTCTTTCTGCGGTTTTCGTTATCTTATCGTATATATTATTTTCGAGCCTGCCTATGTCGTCGCTTACACAGTCGTAGAGCGAGATGCCCATAGTCACGGTACGGATATCCAGCTTTTCCTCGGATATCATGCTTATAGTTTCAAGAATATCGTTTGTTTCGAGCATAGTAACACCTTTATATTTTGTGCATAGAATTGAATATATCCTCGTGCATTACGCGGACTTCAAGGCTTCTTTTCTTGCCAAGCTCGGAAAGAGCATCGGAAAAGTCGGAGAAGGAAACCGTAAGATTTTCAATTTCCACCAAAAGTATCATAGTAAAATAGTCGCGCATGACCTTCTGCGTAATATCTACGATATTCGCGTTGTTTTTCGCGCATTCTGCACTGACGTCCGCGACGATACCTACCGAGTCGTGTCCTATAACGGTAATAACTGCTTTCATTTTTGCCTCCAAGCATAAAAAAGTTTTATTTTCATATAATTCTATACGTAATTCTATCACGAAAAGCTAAAATAATCAAGACTTAGTCGGGATTTTCTCTCTTTTTGATTGAAAAAGAGAAAGATTTATGATACAATAAATTGAGATAAAATTTTTTCACGAAGAAAGGACTTTTGCGACCTATGGAAAGCTTATACGAATACAAAAATTATGCGCAGATAGACCTTTCTG
>JAZOOB010000100.1:0-7853 GCA_045654845.1 Eubacteriales bacterium
GATTTTCTCTCTTTTTGATTGAAAAAGAGAAAGATTTATGATACAATAAATTGAGATAAAATTTTTTCACGAAGAAAGGACTTTTGCGACCTATGGAAAGCTTATACGAATACAAAAATTATGCGCAGATAGACCTTTCTGCGCTGAAAAGCAATTACGAGCTTTTAAAAAAGCGAGTGGCTGAGGACGGCTCAGAGGCGAAGCCTATATGCGTTTTAAAGGCGGATGGCTACGGTCTTGGCGCTATCGAGTGCGCGAAGGCGCTTTGTTCTGTTGGCGCGGACTTTTTCGCGGTGTCGGATATATGCGAGGCACTCGAATTAAGAAGCGAATGCAAAACGGCTAAAATACTTATTTTCGGTTATACAGCGCCGAAAAACGCGCCGATACTCGTAAAAAACAAGCTTATACAATCGGTACACAGTCTCGAATACGGAAGAGAGCTTGCCTCGGCTTTGCGCGAGTGCAAGGAAAGAGGAGAGCTTCCCAAAGACGCCAAGTTAAGTTTACATATAAAATTAGACACGGGAATGGGAAGAATGGGCTTTTTAGCCTACGAGGAGGAAGTGTCCTCGTCGGTAGAGGATATTTGTTATCTTTGCGACGAAAAGGAGCTTTCGCTTGAAGGTCTTTACACCCATTTTGCTTGCGCGGATATAGAAGGCTCAAACGAAAGTGAAAAGCAGGCAGAGCGATTCTGGCGAGCGCACGAGCTTCTTTCGGAAAAAGGGCTTTCGCTCAAAACACACGTTTCAAACAGCGCGGGAGCGATAAGGTATAAGAGCCTTGGCTGTGATTACGTGAGATTCGGAATCTCGCTCTACGGCTTTCCCCCTTCCCCCGAAATGCGACTTTCGGGCATCCGTCCTGCGATACAGCTTTTCTGCCGCATTTCACAGATAAAGACGCTTAAAAAGGGACGCTCGGTCAGCTACGGCGGTCTTTATACGGCAGAAGAGGATATGCGCGTAGCGACGCTTTCTATCGGCTATGCAGACGGCTTACCCCGTGCATCGACAGGGGCGAGCGTCATAATAAACGGTCAGCGCGCAAAAATAATAGGCAGAATCTGTATGGATCAATGTATGGTAGATCTCGGAGATATAGAGGCGCGCGAAGGCGATCTTGTCACCGTATTTGACGAGAGCGGAGAGAATGCAGAGAATATTGCAAAAACCGCCAATACAATAATTTACGATATTATTACGGGCTTACGAAAGCGCGTTTACAGAGTCTACAAGGGCGAATGACCTTGCAAACAAATATTTACAAGAGAAGTTGAAAATGAAGAACAAAAGCGGAATTATAATTTTGAATAAAGAGGGTAATATGACCTCGCAGACCGCCGTAAATAAAGTGAAAAGACTTTTTTCGGCAGACAAGGCAGGGCATACGGGCACGCTCGACCCTATGGCGACGGGCGTTTTGCCGATACTCATAAACCGCGCGGTAAAGGCGGGAGAATATATGCTATCTTCGGAGAAGCATTACCTTGCCGAGTGTACGCTCGGCATCACCACCGGCACCGAGGATATAAGCGGCGTCGTGCTCACCGAGTCGAATGATATTCCAAGCGAGGACAGAGTGCTTTCGGTCTGTGCCGAGTTTGTGGGCGAGATAATGCAGACACCCCCTATGTATAGCGCGATTCGTGTAAACGGCACGCGACTTATGGAGCTTGCGCGCAAGGGAGAGGTTATAGAGCGCGAAGCGCGTCCTATCACTATCTACTCGCTTGACGCGAAAAAACTCGACGAAAACAAATATTCTCTTGATATAGAATGCTCGAAGGGAACTTATATACGCACCGTGTGTGCCGATATAGGAAAGGCGCTCGGCTGTGGCGCTACTATGTCTGCACTCTGCCGTCTTGAAGCGGCGGGCTTCACCATAGGCGAGGCACACACACTTTCAGAAATCGAAAAAATGAGCGAAGAAGAAAGAGACGCGCTTATTATCCCCGTAGAGAGAATTTTTGAGAAATACGAAGTGGTTACGCTCCCCGATTTTTATGCCGAGCTTGCGCATAACGGGGCGTGTATATATCAAAAAAAGATAAGAACGGGCTATAAAACGGGCGAATACGTGCGCCTCTACGATAAAAACGGCTTTTTTGCACTCGGTCAGGTGCAAGAAAAGGACGGAGAATCTGTAATAAAACCTCAAAAACAGTTTGTTTTGTAAATAAAGATTTACAAATAAAGACACAAAAGCAGAAAGAAAGGGGAAGGAGGAACGAAATGTCAGAAAAGAAATGGACAAGCGAGCAGAGACGCGCAATAGACGAAAGAAAAAGGACGCTTCTCGTTTCTGCGGCGGCAGGCTCGGGAAAGACGGCGACGCTCACCGAAAGAATAATAGAATCGCTTATTTACGATGAAAGCTCGGACGTATCTAAGATGATAGTCGTTACCTTCACGCGCGCGGCGGCGGCAGAGCTTCGTGAGCGCGTTACCTCGGCACTTTCTGCGGCAATAGCGAAGAATCCCGAAAATAAGCGTTTGGAAAAACAGCTTCTTTTGCTACCTTCTGCTAAAATAAATACTATACACGGCTTTTGCTCGGATATTCTGCGACAGAATGCGAGCGCAATCGGTCTTTCTCCTTCATTCCGAGTATGCGAAGAAAACGAAAGAGAATTGCTTCTTTTAGACCTTACGAAAGCACTCGTCGAAGAGTGTTATTCCTCGCTTGATAATTCCGTGTGCGAAGGAGACGACTTCTGCTTGCTCGCGGACAACCTCGTTTCTGCGCGTTCCGAGGGTAATATAGAGGAAATCCTTATCGGAATGTATAAAAAGCTCGGCTCGTTTATCGATAAGGTGGCGGCGCTTCGCACTCTGCGAGATAATTTTCTGCCTTTTACCGAGTTTTTTGATACCGAGGCGGGAAAAAGAATAAATGAAAACCTCAAGGCGTCCTTTTCGCATTACAAGGTCCTTTATGAAAAAAATATAGAAAACGTATGCGCTTATTCGGGCGACAAGGTGATAGAAAAGCACCTGCCCACCTATGAGTGCGACCTTTCCTATATCAAAAAAGCCCTTTTTTCGCTTGACGGCGGCTATGAAGAGGCAAAGCGCGCGATGCTTGAATACGAAAAGGCTAAGCTCGGCTCTGTAAAAACAGAGGATTCCGACGAGTACGACGAGATAGCCAAGGCGACGAGGACGGAATTCTGGGACTTGCACAAGAGCATCACCAAAGGATTTTTCTCTTATGACGCAAGTCAGTTAAATGCTCTGCAAACAAAGCTTTACAACTTCCATTCGACACTTTATCTGGTGCTTTCCGAGCTCGACAGACGCTTCAGAAACGAAAAAATAAGACGCGGTATTTGTGATTACGGAGACTTGGAGCATTACGCGCTCGAAATCCTTTATAACGGAGAGGAGATTTCCCCCGTCGCACAGGATTTGCGCGATTATTACGACGCTGTATATATAGACGAATATCAGGATATAAACCCTATTCAGCACAAAATTTTTGCGGCAATAAGACGAGAGGATAACTGCTTTATGGTAGGCGATATAAAGCAGAGCATATATTCCTTCCGTATGGCAGACCCCGACATCTTCGCTTCTATGAAAAAGGAATTTCCTAAAATTGACGAAGCCGAAAAAACGGGAGAAGCCGCAATATTTATGTCCAATAATTTCCGCTGTGACAAGACGGTGGTGGACTTTACAAACCTTGTTTTCGACGCGCTCTTCGGGGTGGCGGGCGATAGCATAGGCTACGAGGACAAGGACAAGCTTATATATTCAAAGGCGGAAATCGAGGGGTATATCCCCCATCTGCCTGTCGTTTCGCTTATAGAAAAGGCGGGCAAAAGCAAGGACGAAAAAGAGAGACTTGAGACGCTCGACGACGAAGAGGAAGAGCCTTTAAATAAGGACAACCGCGAAGCCGAGTACGTGGCGTCGGAGATTGAAGAACTGCTTGGTCAGCCTCTGGCAAACGGCAAGAGAATAGAGCCGTCGGATATTGCTATTCTTCTTCGTGGAACTAAAAACCACGGAAAAGAGTATTATAACGCACTTCGTGCGCGTGGCATTCCCGTTTCTATAGAGAGCGAGGATGGATTTTTCGACGACCCTGAGGTGTTACTCGCTCTATGTCTTTTAAACGTGGTCGACAACCCGCAAAGAGATATTTTCCTTATGGGACTTCTGCATTCCCCGCTTTACGATTTCTCACTCGACGAGCTTGCGCTTATGCGAATCGAGGGCGGCAGGGAGCTTTCTCTTTACGACTGTCTTTGCCTTTATACCGAAAATCACGAGGAATTCGAAAAGGGCAGACGCTTTCTTTCTGACCTTGATAGATTCAGAAGAAAGGCGAGAGGACTTTCTGCCGACCGCCTCATTTCCTATCTTTATAAGGAGACGGGAATCCTTTCTATGTGCGGAGAAAATTCGAGCAAAGGGCATAACCGCTTGCTTCTTTTGTATAACGCGGCAAGAGAGTTTGAGGCATCATCTTTTAAGGGGCTTTACAACTTCCTTTCGCACGTAAACGGAATGATTGAGAAGGGGCAGTCGCTTGTCGAGGGCTCTTCGTCCGAGGGCGAGGGCGTAAGAATAATGACTATCCACAAGTCAAAAGGACTTGAATTCCCCGTTTGCTTCATCTGTGAAAACGCGCGTTCACTCGAATCACAGGATGCAAAGGGAGAGCTCGTCTTCGATTCAAAAACGGGATTTTCACCGAAATTCCTCGAAGGCGATAAGGGGCTACGCGTAGAGAACCCCGTGCGACGCGCTATAATCGACAGAATAAAAGTAAAGAGTCGAGAAGAAGAGCTCCGCGTGCTTTACGTGGCTATGACGAGAGCAAGAGAACGCCTTTATATCACGGGAAAGGTGAACGGAAAGCTCGACAATTTGTTAAGAAAGAGCAGACAAAACGGCGAAAATATGACCGAGTATTCGGTATTACATACGTCAAACACTCTTTCTTGGATTTTGTCAGCTATGGCGAAAAAGGGCGAGCTTGGATGCGAGCTCAGATACGCATTTAAAGAGGACGGTGTGTTTGAATACGTCGATATAGGCGACGACTTCTTGCGACACGAGGATACTTATATTGAACCCGCTCAAGAAGAGGAAGCGGCAGAGCAAGAAAAGCCCGTTGCCGTCGAAACCGAAAGAGAAGAAATAATAACGAGACAGGAAATTGGCGAAGAGGAAATAGATAGGGTAAAAGAGCTTCTTTTGGACAGATTCGCCTTCGAATATCCTTTAACTCACCTTTCAAATATGCCTGCAAAATTATCGGTGTCGAAGCTTTATCCCGACATTCTTGACGAGAGCGAGGAAATATCGCTTTCCGAGCTTTTAGAGAGCCAAGAAGAGAAGGCGGATATGCCCGAAGCTGAAAAAGAGGGCGAAGAAAAGGGAAGAAAGAGAGTTCTGCCGAGATTCCTTTCGGGCGAAGAGGTGGATTCCGCTACAAAGGGAACGGCGACACACGTCTTTATGCAGTTTGCAGACTTTGGACGCTTGAAGGAAAAGGGCGCTTCGGACGAGCTTTCCCGACTTGTTGCTCTTGGCTTTATTTCGGACGCTGACGCGAAGATAGCATTTATAGACGAGCTTGAGGTGTTTGCTTCTTCCGATTTTCTTTCTGAGATTTTGTCGAGCTCGGGCGTGCGTCGTGAATTCCGCTTCAACACTCAGCTTGACGCTTCGCTTTTCACGAGGGACGAAGAGAAAAAGGAAAAGCTTCGTGGCAAATTCCTTTTTGTGCAGGGTGTTATCGACTGCATTTTAGAGCACGAGGACGGCTCTTATACGATAATAGATTATAAGACTGACAGACTTTCACCGTATGAGCTTTCGCACGAGTGGGCGGCAAAGAAGAAGCTCGCAGACCGCCACAGAGAGCAGCTTAAATATTACGCGCTCGCTTGCGAAAAAATGTACGGCAAGCCCCCGAAGGCTACAAAAATCTATTCGTTGCCGCTTGGAAGAGCGATAGACGTAGAATTGAATTAAGCGCTCGGACGCTACCGTCACGCAGCCGTCGTCTGTCGCTTCGACAAGCTTTCTATGTCGACTTCTTGTCTTGGGCAGACCTTTAATATGAAGAATTATCAATTCTTTTTGTCTGCACTGACTATTGACAGTTCGCCTTTTCGGGTGTATAATATTCTGTAATGATTTTATAAATAAACGTCTTTGACGTATGGAGGAAATAAAAAATGAAATGGACCTCTCTTAACGACTTGAGAGAAAAATATCTTTCCTTTTTTGAAAGCAAAGGGCATTTGAGAATGAACAGCTTTTCGCTCGTTCCCAATAACGACAAGTCCCTGCTTCTCATAAATTCGGGTATGGCACCCTTGAAGAAATTCTTTACGGGTGAAGAAAAGCCGCCGAGAGCGAGAGTGACTACCTGCCAGAAGTGTATCCGTACACCCGACCTTGACAGAGTAGGACACACGGCTCGTCACGGCACTTACTTCGAAATGCTCGGAAACTTTTCTTTCGGAGATTATTTCAAGGAAGAGGCTATTCCTTTTGCTTGGGAATTCCTTACCGAATGGCATGAAATTCCTGCGGACAGACTCTGGCCGTCGGTATACGAACAGGACGACGAGGCTTACGCTATCTGGCGCGACAAAATCGGTGTACCCGAAGCGCACATCGTAAGACTTGGCAAGGCGGATAACTTCTGGGAGCACGGCTCAGGTCCTTGCGGTCCTTGCTCGGAGATATATTTCGACCGTGGCGAAAAGTACGGCTGTGGCTCGCCCGACTGTAAGCCCGGCTGTGACTGTGACAGATATATGGAAATATGGAACAACGTATTTTCACAGTTCAATAATGACGGAAAGGGTAACTATACCGAGCTTATTCAGAAGAATATAGATACGGGTATGGGTCTTGAGCGTCTTGCTTGTATTATGCAGGGCGTGGACAACCTCTTTGAAGTCGACACCGTAAGAAAAATTCTTGACACTGTGTGCAAAATTGCAGGCAAGGAGTACGGAAAGAATGCGGAGGACGATATTTCCATCCGCGTTATCACCGACCATATAAGAAGCGCGACCTTTATGATATGCGACGGTGTTATCCCGTCAAACGAGGGCAGAGGCTACGTCTTGCGCCGTATACTTCGCAGAGCTTCCAGACACGGAAAGCTTTTGGGAATTTCGAGAAGATTTTTGCCCGAGCTTTGCCTCGTAGTTATCGGTGAGAATAAGGGCGCATACCCCGAGCTCATCGACAAGCAGGAGTATATACTCAAGGTTATTTCTATGGAGGAGGAGAGATTCGACGCCACTATCGACGCGGGTCTTAATATCCTTTCCTCGCTTATAGAAAAGGCGAAGGCAGAGAATAAGACGGTGCTTTCGGGTGCAGACACCTTTAAGCTATACGATACCTTTGGTTTCCCTGTTGACCTCACGAAAGAGATAGCAGAGGAGAGCGGACTCGGTATAGACAAGGAGGCTTTCGACCTTCTTATGAACGAGCAGAGAACTCGCGCTCGTGCGGCGAGAGGAAATATAGGCGGTTGGGACGATTCGGGCAAGGCGTTGCTTGAAGGTCTTAACAAGACCGAATTCCTCGGCTACGCACAGACCGAATGTGAAGCGAAGGTAGAGAGAATCATCCTCGACGGTGAAGAGGTCGAAGAAATAAGCGAGGGCGAATGCTCTATCATCTTCTCGTCTACCGTATTTTACGGAGAGGGAGGCGGTCAGGTAGGTGACTCGGGTGAAATATACGGCGACGGTGTATCCCTTACCGTAACCGACACCAAAAAGACCGACGGAATATATATCCATTTAGTAACCGTTAATTCGGGAGTCGTAAGAAAAGGAGATATCCTTTCGCTTTGTG
>JAZOOB010000101.1:0-9497 GCA_045654845.1 Eubacteriales bacterium
AGTTCACCTCTTTTAAGTAATCACTTTCAGTATATGAAAGTAAAACTGATTTTGACAAAGGATTTTTATGAAAGCGCTTATATTTTCGGATTCACACGGCAATTATTCGATAATGGAAAGAATAATAAAAGCATCGCCCGACGTCGATTGCGTCATATTTGCAGGCGACGGCATTCGCGATATAGAGGCATTGCAAACAGATTTTCCCGAAAAGATGTTTTTTGCGGTCTCGGGTAATTGCGACTACGGAGTGTCGCCGTTTGGATTTGCGCGCGAATCCGAGCTGACCTTCTTTTTAGAGGGCAGAAAAATCTTTCTCACTCACGGACATTCCTTTGGCGTAAAGTATTCCTTGAATACGCTTTTTGCAAAGGCACAGAGGGATGAGATTGATATAGTTATCTTCGGTCATACACACGAGCCATATGAGGAATATAACAGTGAAGAGCGCCCCTTTTATTTCTTTAACCCCGGTAGTGTAGGGCACGCATACAATGGCGAATATTCCTTCGGGCGACTCGATATAAACGGAAAAAATATATTATTTTCACACGGGAGGGCGAGCTATTGAATCTGAAGATTTTGGCTTCAAGCGGTGCTTTTATAGGGCGCGTAAACGGAAGAAATCACCTGCCCTTTCTTTTGGGCTGTCACAGTCTTTCGTGCGACGGCTTTGAGTTTATGATGTATGAAAGCTGGTATGATAAAATAGACGAAATCGTTTCCGACTTTAAGGAAAAGGGGCTTTCAATAGAGGTTTTTCACGCCGATAAATTTATAGGTCAGAAGGTAGGACTAGGCGATAAGGAAAGTCTGAACGACGCCTTTTTGTGTATGAAGAAAAACTGCGAGAGCGCAAGAGCTTTAGGCGCAGAAAAGGTAGTGCTTCACTTGTGGAACGGGCCTATTTCGGACGATAATATAGAAAATAATATAAAAGCCTTCAGTGAGCTTTCAAAAATCGCCGACTCTTAAGGACTTTCTCTTATGCCCGAAAACGTGGTGTGCAGAAACGGACGCCCTATGGACCATATTCTGCGTCTTGCAGATCGCTATCCCGACGCTCGCTTTACCTTTGATACCAAAATGGCGAATTTTCACCGCGAGCTTTCGCTTTGCTACGAGGGTGATTTTCTTTCCTTATGGCGAGAAAACCGAATAGGTCACCTTCACGTAAACGACCATAAGGGCGCGTATAAGGACTGGGATAACGTAAGAACTCGCCATATAGGTGAAGGCGATATAGATTTTTATGAATTTTTCGATTTTATTCGTTCTGTCGGTTATTGTGGCACAGCTACTCTTGAGTGCACGAGCATGGATAAGGACGGAAATATCTATTTTGATGAAATGGAAAAAAGTTTAAAACGGATACGAAAAATAATATCAGAGGTCATGTCTTGACAATATTTTCAAATTCGTGTATTATTAGTATATAAAAATGAAAGGGGGATTCGCCTGTGAAAAAAGAAAAGACCGAAAACGGCGCAAGCGAAAAGGTGACGCTCTCGCCCATTGAAAAGGTAAAGGGCTTTTTCTTCAGACTTTTTTACATAGTAGGACTTGTATGGGAAACGAAGCCGTCTATTCTTATAATCATGGCGGTCCTTTGCATCTTAAACGGTCTTTTGCCCGTTGCGGGTGCTCTTATTTCAAAGGAGCTTTTAAATGAGATTGCCGCGCTCATTCAGAGTGATGCAATAAGACAGACCTTGGGCGAGGGTATTTCCTCGTTCGTTTCCGAGCTTTTCGGACAGCTTCGAATGGTATTCTTCTTGCTTATTATCCAGTTTATCTATCAGTTTGGGTATAAAATAATAACCGGAGTGAGCAACGCTGTAAACTCTATTGCGGGCGAGCTTGTAGTTAACCATATAAAGCTCAAAATAATGAATAAGGCAAAGACGGTGGACGTGTCGAGCTTTGACCGCCCCGAATTCTACGAGAAGCTTGAAAATGCGAACAGAGAGGCGGGAATGCGCCCGATATCCATTTTGAACGCTACCTTCAGAGTAGTAAGCGCGCTTATAAGTGTTTTCAGCTTTATAGTAGTACTTGCAGGACTTCACCCTCTTGCGCCTATAATTATAATTCTTATGTCTATCCCCGGCGCATTCGTCAACTATCGCTTCAGAAACAAGAACTTCCACTATATGCGCAGACATTCCAAGGAAAGAAGACAGATGTACTATTTTTCCTCGGTCGTGTCGGATAAGGATAAGGTGAAAGAGGTTCGTATTATGGGCCTTTCAAACACCTTGATAGAGAAGTATAAGGAGGCGTTTAGCAAGTATTTCAAGGGGCTTCGCAAAATTATAGTCAAGGAACAGGTCATACAGACTTCTGTCGGTTTTATTTCCTTGGCGGCAAACTGTCTTATATTTCTTTACGTCGCATATAGAGTTATATATCATAACGGTATGATAGGCGACTATTCGCTTTATACCGAGGCGCTTGCCTCTATTATTTCATACGTCGGAACGGCAATCGCGGCTACCGCCACTATCTACGAGGGCACCTTGTTTATCGATAATATGATAGTGTTTATGGAAGAGGATATAAAGGTCGTACCGAGCATTCAGCCACCTCTCGTTCCTCAAAAGAACAAGAATCATACGATAGAGTTCAAAAACGTAAGCTTCAGATACCCCGGCACAGACAGAGACGTTATTAAAAACGTAAGCTTAACCTTGCATTCGGGTGAGACCGTTTTGCTCGTAGGTCTTAACGGAGCAGGAAAGACAACGCTTATAAAGCTTCTTACCCGTCTTTACGACGTTACAGAAGGACAGATACTTCTCGACGGCAAAGACATTCGTGCTTACGATTTGAAGGAGCTTTACTCGCTTTACGGAATAATATTCCAGGATTACGTGAAATACGCGCTTTCCGTAAAGGAAAATATAGCCTTCGGTGACATTTCACAGGGCATAGATGAGGAAAAGATAAAACAAGCGGCTAAAAAGAGCGACGCCGACGAGTTTATATGTAAGATGCCCGACGGATACGACACCCCGCTTATGCGAATTTTCGAGGAAAACGGCATAGAGCCTTCTATCGGTCAGTGGCAGAAGCTTTCTATCGCGAGAGCCTTCTATAAGGACTGTGATATTATGATACTCGACGAGCCGACAGCCTCTCTCGACCCACTTGCAGAGCAGGAGATATTCAATCAGTTTTCAGAGCTTTCCGAGGGCAAGCTGACCTTGCTTGTTTCTCACAGACTTTCTTCCGCGACGAGATCGACCAAGATTATCGTAATGGAGGACGGAGAGCTGATAGAAGAGGGCACTCACGACGATCTTATGAAAAAAGACGGCAAATATGCCCTTCTCTTTAAAACACAGGCACAGCACTATATTGAAAACGTTTAATATAAAAAGATAGAACAAAAGCCGATACGGAATTTCCGTATCGGCTTTCGCTTTGAGTATAGATTATGACAAACAGGTTGTAAACTGTTGTTTACGAGATTAGTCCTCGAAGACCTCGCTTTGAGTGAGCGAGGTGAGCTTGCTTTCGGGGGAGATATATTCCATAGGATCTACGCTCACGCCCTTTACCGTCAGCTCATAGTGAAGGTGAGGCTCGTCTGCCGATTCTATCATGGCGGTGTCGCCTATATAGGAAATAACCTGTCCCTTTTCTACCTTCTTGCCCACTTCAATTCCCTCGGCATGCTGTTCGGCGAGGTTTTTATAGATGGATACTGCGCCGCCCGAATGTGTAATTTCAATACAGCTTCCCATCAAGGGGTCGTTATATATCTTTGAAATTTCACCGTCTGCCGCGCACAAAACGTCATCACCTAAATTCGCAGATACGTCGATGCCACAATGCACTCGAAGGTCGTCCATAGTTACAGAGTAAACCAAGACGGAGAGGTCGTGCGCCTTTGCCACAGTGCCCTCGGCGGGAGACACGAAGGAGGGGAGTGTGTCGGGTGCGGTGGTCACGACAGGTGAGGTGGTGACGGGCGCTTTTGTGGTAAGTGCAGGGTCCGTGTTGTTCGGAGTTTCATTCGGAGTCTTGCCCTTCTGCATAGCCGCCGTTATACCGATTACGATAGCGGTGATACACAATACCGCTACTATAACGATATAGAGAATTCTGTTTGCTCTTATTGAGTTTTCATTTTTTTCCATAATAATGATTTCCTTTCAAGAATTTCTACACCTATTTTTGCCGTATTTATCGCTTTTATACAGTTTTTTCAAAAAAACAAGTTCAAAAGAAAAAATCGAGCTTTTATATTTGTGTTCGTTTGAATAAGCAGAGCACAAAAATGAAAAAACGCAAGAAAAAACTTTGAAAAAACGGGCATTTTCATTGACAAACGCCATAAAAAAATATATAATTATAATTGGAAAAGATTTTGAATTTTCTATGCTTTTGCTTGAAATTCGGTTTTTATAAAAACTAAAAATCTATTTTACTGTATCATTTTTATTAAGAGCTATGGAGGATGAAAAAATGGAACACAAAAATTGGATTGGATTTGAAAAAGGCGTTTGGACTACAGAAATAAACGTTCGTGATTTCATTCAGAAAAACTATAAGGAATACAAGGGAGACAGCTCTTTCCTTGCAAAGAGCACGCCCCGTACCGACGCGCTTATGGAGAAGGTGCAAGCCCTCTTTAAGCTTGAGCGTCAGCGCGGCGGAGTCCTCGATATCGATACCGATACTGTTACTTCGCTTACAAACTACGCCCCCGGCTACGTGGATAAGGAAAACGAGCTTATAGTAGGTCTTCAGACCGACGCACCCTTAAAGCGTGGAGTAAACCCCTTTGGCGGAATAAGAATGGCTCGCCAGGCGTGCGCTTCCTACGGATACAAGCTCGGTGAAAAGATAGAGGAGGAATTCCGCTATCGCACCACTCATAACGACGGTGTTTTCCGCGCTTACAGTGATGAAATGCGCTTGGCTCGTCGCTGTCACGTTATCACAGGTCTGCCCGACGCATACGGCAGAGGAAGAATAATAGGCGACTACCGTAGAGTAGCCCTTTACGGTGTAAACAGACTTATAGAGGAAAAGAAAAAGGACAAGGCAGCGCTTGAAGAAAAGGCGTACGATACCGTCAACATAAGATTGACGGAGGAAGTTTACCGTCAGATACTCTTCTTGGGCTATTTGAAGGAAATGGCGCAGATGTACGGCTATGATATAAGCGAGCCTGCATCTAATGCGAAGGAAGCTATCCAGTGGACCTATTTCGCCTACCTTGCCGCTATAAAGGAGCAGAACGGTGCTGCTATGTCACTCGGTAGAGTTTCCTCGTTCTTTGATATATACATAGAAAGAGATATAGAAAACGGCACTCTTACCGAAGAGGGCGCACAGGAGCTTATGGACGATTTCGTAATCAAGCTTCGCCTTGCGCGTCATTTGAGAACCCCCGAATATAACGAGCTTTTCGGTGGCGACCCTATGTGGATAACCGAGGTTGTCGGCGGTATGGGCGATGACGGAAGAACTCTCGTTACCAAAAACAGCTTCCGTATGCTCAACACTCTTTATACACTCGGCTCATCCCCCGAGCCCAACCTTACTGTGCTCTGGTCGCTTCAGCTACCCGAGGGCTTTAAGAAATTCTGCGCTCAGGTTTCAAAGGATACCGACTCTATTCAGTATGAAAACGACGACGTAATGCGTCCCTTGCACGGTGACGATTACGCTATCGCTTGCTGTGTTTCTGCTATGACTATCGGAAAGCAGATGCAGTTCTTCGGTGCGAGATGTAATCTTGCAAAGCTTTTGCTTATAGCGATAAACGGTGGTTACGATACCACGAGCGACATTCATATAGGCCCGCAGATGCCCGTCCTTGACGGCAAGAGCCTCGACTTTGATGCCGTTATGGAGCGCTATAATATATATATTTCGTGGCTTGCGCGCCTCTACGTGAATACGATGAACGTAATTCACTATATGCACGATAAGTATGCGTATGAAAAGATACAGATGGCTCTTCACGACACCGACGTAGAGCGTCTTATGGCATTCGGTGTCGCAGGACTTTCTGTCGTTACCGACTCTTTAAGTGCTATAAAGTTTGCAGACGTTAAGCCTATCAAGGATGCAAACGGATTTATCGTCGACTTTGAGACAGAGGGCAATTTCCCCAAGTTTGGAAACGATGATGACAGAGTAGACCTTATAGCTAAGGACTTGACTCACCTCTTTATTACCGAATTGAGAAAAACCCCCACCTACCGACAGGCGAAGCACACCCTTTCCGTGCTCACCATTACGTCAAACGTTATGTACGGTAAGAATACAGGCTCGACCCCTGACGGAAGAAAGGCGGCAGAGCCCTTTGCCCCCGGCGCAAACCCTATGCACAACAGAGAAGAGAACGGTGCGCTCGCATCTCTTAACTCGGTTGCAAAGCTCAGCTACGACGATTGCCGTGACGGTATTTCAAACACCTTCTCTATCACCCCCGAGGCACTCGGAAAGACCGATGAGGAAAGAGTAGATAACCTCGTTTCTATCCTTGACGGATATTTTGCAAAGAAGGCACATCATATTAACGTAAACGTCTTGAATCGCGAAACGCTTATGAAGGCATACGAAAACCCCGAGGATTACCCGAATCTCACTATTCGTGTTTCTGGCTATGCGGTAAACTTCAATAAGCTTTCCCGTGAGCAGCAGCGCGAGGTAATAAGCCGTACCTTCCACGAGACGATATGAAGGGATTAGTTCATTCTATCCAGAGTCTCGGCACGGTAGACGGCCCCGGCATCCGCTTTGTCGTATTCCTTCAGGGATGTAATCTGAGATGTAAGTGCTGTCACAACCCTGATACTTGGAAGGCTAAGGGCGGTAAGGAGTATTCTGCCGAAGAAATAGTAAAAATGGCTTCTCGCTATAAGGAATATTTCACCGATATAGGCGGTATAACCCTTTCGGGCGGAGAGCCCCTTATGCAGAGCGATTTTGCGCGTGAGATTTTCGAGCTTTCTAAAAAAGAGGGTATAAACACCTGTCTTGACACCTCGGGCAGTATAATAAATCCGTCTGTTATCGAGCTTCTTTCGGTCACAGACAGGGTGCTTCTCGACGTAAAGTATACAAACGACGAGCAATATCGCGAAAACGTAGGGTGCAGTCTTTCTACGGTCATGGAATTTCTTTCAGCACTTGAAGAAAGAAATATAAAAACCACTCTTCGTCAGGTAATAATTCCGACTATAAACGACAGTAAGGAAAATATTATCGCGCTCAAAAATATTGCCGAAAGTCACTCTTGCGTCGATAAGGTAGAATTGCTACCCTTCAAGAAAATCTGTCAGGTCAAGTATGACGAAATGAAAATAGAATTCCCGTTTTCCGAGCTTCCCACCCCCGACGGAAAGAGAATGGCAGAATTGCGCTCGTATCTTAATTAAATTAAAATCCCAAAACTCGCAAAGATTTCTTTGCGAGTTTTCTTTACATGCTACATAAAGTGTGGTATAATATAATAATAAGATATAGCTTTGATAAAGTTTTCTTAATCAAGGAGATTAGTTACATATGCTTTTTGAAGGTGTAAAAAACAGACTCGGCTTTGGTTGTATGAGACTTAAGGTAGTAGACGATAAGGTGGATTATGAGGTGTTTAGCCAAATGATAGACACTTTTATCTCTGCAGGCTTTAACTATTTTGATACCGCGCACGGATATCTTGGCGGAAAGAGTGAGGTAGCTATTCGCGAGTGTCTTACAAAGAGATACGACCGAGAGGATTATTACTTGGCTAATAAGCTATCCGACTGGTATTTTGAAAAGGAAGAGGATATCATCCCCCTATTTGAGACCCAGCTGAAGCAGTGCGGAGTGGAATATTTCGACGTCTATTTCTTCCATTGTATGACAAGAAAGGCGTATGAAAAGCATAAGAGCTGTAATACCTTTGAAATAGTAAAGAAGCTCAAAGAATACGGAAAGATAAAGCATATAGCGATGTCCTTCCACGACACAGCAGATATCCTTGATAAGATTCTTACCGAGCGCCCCTTTATAGAATTCGTTCAGCTACAGTTTAATTACCTTGACTATGACGACCCGGGGGTACAGAGTAAGGCTTGCTACGACGTGGCGGTCAAGCACGGAAAAAAGGTAATCGTTATGGAGCCGGTACGCGGCGGATATCTCGTAAACCTGCCGAAAGAGGCACAGGAGTTGTTTGATGGCTTCGGTAAGGGAAGCTACGCTTCATATGCCTTGCGCTTCGCCGCAAGCTTTCCCGCGGTCCATATGGTGCTTTCGGGAATGAACGATATTGCTATGATGCAGGATAATATAAACACCTTTACGAATTTCGAGCCCCTTTCAAAAAAAGAATTTGAAGCGACCGACCGCGCAAGAGAGATAATAAGAAAGGCAAGGCAGATTCCTTGCACGGCTTGTAGCTACTGTACCGAGGTCTGTCCGAAGAAAATACCGATTCCCGAGCTTTTCTCGGTTTATAACAAGGTGCTTGGCGCAAAGATAACCAGAGGTCAGGCGAAAGAGGAATTTCCGAAGGATAAGGCGACTGCATCGGATTGTATCAAATGCGGAAAATGCGAAAAGGTATGTCCGCAAACGATTGAAATAAGAAAAAATCTTGAAACAATATCCAAAATATGAAAGCTATGAACAGAGATACCGAAAAGGCGAAAAACAGCTTGATAGAAAACGGATATACCTGCGTCCTTTGCCTTGGCGACGAGGAATATAACTCGACCTTGCGAGGTGTAAGGCCTCTTATAGAGTTTTTGGAGTCGGGTGAGGATTTTTGCGGCTTTTCTGCCGCAGATAAGACGGTCGGCGCGGGCGCTGCGCATTTATACGTTTTGCTTGGTGTAAAATCCGTCTTCGCAAGCATAATAAGCAAAGAGGGCAAAAAGGTTTTAGAAGAAAACGGCGTATCCGTCTTTTATGACACCGAAGTTCCTTTTATTATAAATCGCGCCCGTAATGGCAAATGCCCTATTGAAAGCGCGGTTTTCGGCATTAACGATTCAAAAAAAGCCTTAGAAAAAATCAAAGAAACCTTGAAGGAATTGACAAAAAAGGCATAATTCAGATCAAAAACAGTCTTTTTATGGGAGGTGAGAGTATGGATAAATTCATTTTGCATTCGAGCTATAAGCCGACGGGCGATCAGCCACAGGCGATAGCCTCGCTTACCGAGGGTATACTTTCGGGCGAGCGTGCGCAGACGCTACTCGGTGTTACAGGTTCTGGTAAGACCTTTACTATGGCAAACGTTATAGCAAACGTAAATAAGCCTACTCTCGTCTTAGCACATAACAAAACTCTCGCCGCACAGCTCTGCCCGGAATTCCGTGAATTCTTCCCCGAAAATGCGGTGGAGTATTTCGTATCCTACTACGATTATTATCAGCCCGAGGCGTATATCCCGGGCAAGGATATGTATATAGAAAAGGACGCTATGATAAACGAGGAGATAGATATGCTTCGTCATAGCGCGACCTCGTCGCTGCTCGAGCGTC
>JAZOOB010000102.1:0-6099 GCA_045654845.1 Eubacteriales bacterium
TATCAATATGGCGACCTTTGTCGGCTCGTCGCAGGGCGGTCTTTTCGGCTCGTTTTGCGCCACGCTCGGCGTAGTTTTGCCCTCGTTTGTAATAATTCTCATCGTCGCGGCTCTTATAAAAAATCTTATAAAATATAAGGGTGTTCAGGCCGTCCTTCACGGCATTCGCCCCGTCGTCGTCGCCCTTATTCTTGGCACGTCGATTACGATGGCGCTTAATGTTATCGGTGGCATTTCCACGATATCTACGCCCGCAGATTTCGACCTTTTTGCACTCATAATCTTTGCTTTAGTATATCTTCTTGATTTTATCGTAAAGAAAAAGCGCAAAAAAGGACTTTCGCCGATACTTCTCATTTTGTTCTCGGCAGCCCTCGGCATTTTGTTCTATTGGAGATAAAAATTCATCAACTTAAAAACACCCAATCCAAGAAGGATTGGGTGTTTTTTATGCCAAAATCGCAAGCCCAAGGGCGCAGGGAGTTTTGAGTAGAAATCGTCGGCTGACGAGCGAAGACGTATTTTATACGGCGAGTGAGGAAACGGCGATAGAAAAAGAGCAATAAAAAGTAAGAAATTCATAGAATTTCAACCTTGTTAAATCAAAATTTGCAACTTTATAAAATTAGAGCGAGAACATTGCAAGGTTTCTTTTGCTGTCCTCGCTCTTTTTCGGTTATGCCAAAAATCGCAAGCCCTTTCATCTGCTGATAGCAAGATTTCCCGCCGTCACTATGTTCTGCCAACGGTTGTAGCGCAGGTATTCTCTATCAAATTCGCCCTCTTCGCGAGTGCCGCGGACGTCGAGCTGCTCTGCTTCAAGCTCGTCAATTTCGGTGACCTCACCGCAAACGTATGCGTCAAGACGCTTTGCACAGTGAAGCACTCTCGTCATAAGACCACCGATACGAATATCCTGTACCTCAAAGCCGTAGGGCTTGTTTTCCTTTATCCATTGTTTTTCATAGGAAACGTAAAAGTCCTCTATAAGCTCTTTTATGTGGCGAAGCTCGTCTGCATATTTCTTGAGGGCTTCCTTGTCGTTTGCCTTATAAGCTTTTCTTATCTTTATTCCTATATCGCACTTCGCCGCAATTACCTTGCAGAGCTTGTGGTTTGATTCAAAGAGATAACCCCATTTTTCATTCTTTATCAACGGCAGAGTCAAGTCTGCTATTTCCTGATAGTCCGCCTTACAACTTTCGGGGATGGTGGTATCGAGGAAGCCGATAAAGGGATCGTTGTAAAGCAAGTACTTGGAGGGCGAGAGGTAGAAGCGCTCGGTCTCTTCTCTCATAACCTGATCGAAGAGCATAAAGTCGTCGAATGCAACACCGAATTTCTTTTCAAAATTCTTCTTAATCTCTTCCATATCATTATTGCCCTTGACGTATTCCGACGCGAAGAAGAGAGCAGGGAGCGCTTCAAAGCGAGAAGCCTCAGCGCCACCGTCACCCCAGCAAGCGACGAACACGTTTTCTACACCGCATTCGCGGCAGCTTTCAAGGTTGTTTTTGAGAGCCTCAATGCTATATTTGTTCTGGGTGGAGAATCCGTCCCAAGTCCATACGCCGCCCGTGTACCAACAGCCCTTTTTGAGCTTGTCGTGTACCTTGAGCATTCCCGTATAGTCGTCTTTATCTCTCTTGTAGTAGTCCCAATATATAAGAGTCGCATTGTCGGGGATAAGCTCACCGACAGTCTCGTCTGCCTCTGCATAGGGCTTGAAGTAGTTTGTCGCGCCTGTCGCGAGATTGAAGAACATATCCGACCACATGCAGATTTCAAAATCGTATTTCTTCGCAATTTCTGCCACTCGGTTAAGATGACGGAGAAGAAGATCCTTGTGTACCGAGTCGCCGTGAAGGTCGTAGTACTTGCCACGTCCCATGTTCTTCGCTTCGTCCATACCTACGTTTACTATATGGGTAGAGTAGCACTCGCGAAGAGTCTTGAATATCGAATCGATAAGCTCGTAGGTCTTTTCATCGTCGCAGAGAAGAATGTCGTCACAGTCGTGGATAGGCGCGTAGTCCTTCCATCTGAAAATCATTTCGATGTGTGCCAAGGTCTGAATATAGGGTATAAGCTCTACACCGCGAGAACGGGCATAGGCATCCATTTCCTTCATTTCATCCTTCGAATATCTTCCGCGAGCATATCCGAAATATGGGTGTCCGTCGACCTCGAAGGTATCCTCGGTATATACCATAAGAGAGTTGAAGCCGAGGTCGGAAATCATATCAATCCATTTTTTGAGCGTCTCTACGTTCATTACCGCGTTTCTTGAGCAGTCGATGAGTGAGCCGAATCTTTTCAAAGTGAGTTTTTCCATAAGTACACCTCAAATAAATTTTATATTGCAAGGTTTAGTTTACTAATTTCGTTTCAGGATCTTTTCGAGCCGAGGAAATAGTGGGGTGGGCGAAAAGATGCGGTCTATAAGTCGGCTCATAAGCGCGATTATGGGCGAGTTTATAAAGGTGGTTATAAACGTACCGAGTCCTATACTGTGATAGCTTGAATATAAAAGGGTAGTAGGCTTCAGATCCTTAACGTCTCCAAAAAGCGTCAAGGCGAGCACAAGAGAAATTATAAGCAGCGCAATATCAAAGCTCCATTTTGTAGGATTAAGCTTTAATTTGTAACGAATAGTAAGCTCGGAAACGAAAAGCTCGTGTACCTGCAAAGGCATATAGGTGTGAAAGAAGCAGGCGACACCGAAGCCGATTATAATATCTCCGACAAGCAGCATAATATAGCGCGAAATGACGGTGGAAAATACCACGCTCCGCATAATGAATAAAAAGAGGTCGAGCGAATAGCCGTAGATTACCGCCACCGCAAAGGCGAGCAGATATTTCCAGTCGAATTTTCTTACCGTTATGCAGAGAATAATAAGCAAGATTCCCTGTATTACGTACTCGGTCACACCGACCGACACAAAGGGTAGGAGCGACTGTATCGCCTCGTGTACTATAAACGTGGGCGCGGCGATCATAGAAACGCCAAGGTCAGCCTTGCTGCAGAGCGCCACCCCAAACGAAACGAACAAAACGCCGAAAACCCACAAAAGCTCTGAGGATTTCTGTATTTTTTTCATTGTATTTCCTTTTTTATTGTTTGAAAATAGTATAGCATATTAAAATGGGAATTTCAATTGCTATTTTGCGACAAAACAAGCCGAGAAAAGATAGTTAATCCTTACTGTAAATACTACGGTATTTCTTTAGGGCATAAAAGTAATAATTTCTCATAAAAATGCCCAGCTTTTTGGGGGAGAGAATCAAAGCCTCCGAGCCAAAACGCTCGAAGTAGTAGAGCGCTTGATTCGCTGAGCAATTGAAGGTGTAGACGTCGCCCTCTATAGAAATCGGAGTGGGTCTATAAAGATATATTCTGTTAAAGAGGTCGACACCTTTTTTGCTCAACTGTACCTTTATAGGCTCGTTGTCGGTAGAATATATCGGGTATTGAGCGCCACAGAGGATCTGTCTGTCAAACATGCCGACGTTTTCCAAAGGAATTTCACTTTTGGAAAGAAGCAAGGACACGGTCCGTATTTTCGCAAGTCGGAACGTTCTGTTCTTATTGTCGCTATAAAGAAGTGCATAATTAAAAAGCTCGTCCCTTGCGGATGCGACGGCATATACCGAGACCTCGTTGTAGACGTGTCCGTTATCGAGAGAGATGCAGACGCGAACCCCTCGCTTTATAGCCTTGCAAAGTGACTCGTAACTTTTTTTGTGTATTATTTTTTCGCGCTCGTTTTTTGTCTTCTTGGAGTAGGAGAGGAACATTCTTCTGTAAAAGGATGAGAGGGATTCATTTTTTACAAGCGTGTTTTCGATGTGAAGAAAAACGCCCTCGCTCATTTTTGTAGGCTTAAAAGAGAGTGCTACCGACTTTTCGTCGTTTTCATCGTCCTTCTCTCTGTCCGCTATTATTTTTATTATGCTTGATAAAGCATCCTTTGAATATTTTTCGGGTATTCCGAAAAGCGCGCGGTCAAGCTTGTCCTTCAAATCTTCTTCTCGCGCGGCAAAGGTCTCGTAGTAATTCGTCACGAGAAGATTGATGAATGCATTGAGATTTGCCTCTTTATTTGCCTTAACTATGCCGAAGTCCAAAGCATCTTTGTGCAAAAGCTCGCACGTGGTTTTCGGCACGGTCACCTTTATTTTTTCATACATTTTCCTCACCTCACAATATATAGTACACTAAAAGTGGTCTTTTGTCAAGAGAAAAAACGACAAAAACCAAGATAATACGGCAAAAAACGGTGGTCAAAATTTTTTAAACATCTGCCAATTGAAGCCCCCTCGTTTGTGCTATATAATTGTGGTATCACAACGAAGGAGGAATGAAAAATGAGTAATTTTGACAGAATCGCAGGATATGAAAAGGAAAAGGCGGAGCTCGCCGCCCTTGTTGAGATTTTCAACAACAGAAAAAAATACGAGCTAAAGGGGGCGAGCCTTCCTCGCGGTATTATTTTTTATGGAGAGGCAGGCACGGGAAAGACGCTTTTTGCTGACGTTCTTGCTAAGGAGTGCTCGCTGAATCAGGTAAAAATTTCTCTTTCGGAATCTACGACAGAGAACAGCATCTGCAAGCAGATACGAAAGGCCTTTTTGAAAGGCACAAAAGGTCGCACCCCTACAATGATTTTCTTTGATGAGATGGACAAGGTGCTTCCCAACGACAGAGAAGAGTATTACAGCGACCGCGCTAAGAGTATTTTGACTCAGCTTTTGACTTTCATTGACGGAATGGACAGAGCGAGCAATGTCGTTTTCGTTGCGACATGTAACGATTATGCCGCTCTTCCCGACAGTATAGTCCGTCCGGGCCGCTTTGACAAGAAGATAGGCTTTGGTCTGCCCGATCCACAGTCCCGTACAGCAATTTTGCAAATGTATATGGACGGCGCGCCCGCGTCATTTGCAATGAAGGCAGAAAGCATATCCAAGATTACAGGTGGATTTTCCTGTGCCGCGTTGAAAACCTTGGTAAACGAATGTTTACTTCGCTCGGATGAAAACAATTTTGTCAGCGAGGAGCTCATTCGCACAAAGATTGTTGAAATCAAATCAGAGGATATCCCTACCGAAAGATCCGAGCAGTCCTATACTGTGGATGCGGTAAGAAACGTAGGCGCGTTCATCGTTAGCCGTGCGTATAGCAATAGCGGATATGTCCTTACTGTTGAGGACGATACGGTTTGTAATGGATTTCTTGACGCTCTGGTTAACGGAGTTGAAGACTATGACGATTACGACGACTATGACGAGGATTATTACGAAGAAAATCATAGCACCAAGGAAGAGAGCAGTGAGGTGTTCTGCAAAAATGATTACCTTGCCGCTTTGTGTGCGCTTGTGGGCGGATATGCTGCAGAGGAGCTTGTCTTCAACAAGGTGTACGATAATGTGTGGAGAAATATGATGTTCGCCGACAACGTTCTTATCAAAATGGCAGAATGCGGAATGTTCGGACTGGATGCTGTCTATATAGACGACCGTTATACACGCATGCCGTATCCCCCGTCTCATTATGAGAAAATCAACAAGCTGTTTTCTGATGCTATGCTTGAGGCTTATAAAAAGGCAAGAGCTCTCTTGGAAAAGAACCAGCCCTTGATTTCGATTCTTACGACCGAGCTCGTAAAGCGCAAGTCCATAGAAAAGCGCGACTGCGAGGCGATTATCGCCCAACATGGAGGTATTCGTACCGAATAAATAAGGAGTTGGCTCTTTTTCATATAAAGAGGGAGGCTCGCTTGCGCGAGGATACCCGCGCCCTGCGCCTGAAGAGCGAGCTCTTCGATATTCGGGCGGGGTATGCGAACCCCATCTGCACCCATCGGGCGCAGATGAGGCTTCGAGAGCCTTTTCCTGCGACAAGAGAAAAAAACAAAACACCAACCACAAGGGTTGGTGTTTTTGTTTTTGGCGCAGGAAGAGGGACTCGAACCCCCGTGGCTGTTAACCACACGGTTTTCAAGACCGCCGCGTTGTGACCGCTTCGCTATTCCTGCATTTAATTGGGTAGTAAAATGCGCCCTGTTTCTTTGGGGGAATTTTGCTACCTATGTAT
>JAZOOB010000103.1:0-4858 GCA_045654845.1 Eubacteriales bacterium
GACCTTTATGACAGCATTATAGTCTTCGACACCGAGACGTCGGGACTGGACAGTAAAAAGGAAGAGATAATAGAAATTTCTCTTATCAAGCTCGAAAAGGGGGAAACACCCCGCATATCGCTTGAGCTTGACAGATATATCTATCTCGGCAGACCGCTCGACCCTGTCATAGTAGAGCTGACGGGCATAACCGACGAAAAGCTGAACACCGACGGTCTTGACAGATACGAGGTGGCGAAGGAGGTAGCAGAAGCTCTTCGCGGTCACAACCTCGTCGTAGCGCATAATGCAAACTTTGATTTGCATTTCTTAACCCAGCTTTTCAAAAAAACGAACGTGGAATTCGATTTTTCTGCGCTCGATTTCCTTGACACTCTTACTATATACAAGGACAGAAGACAGTTCCCGCACAAGCTCTGCAATGCGATCAGCGCCTACTCGCTTGAGGACAAAGCGGTAAACTCGCACACCTCGATAGACGACGCCTATGCCGCTCTGCTCGTTTTAGACGAGATGACCCTTGAGCGCGACGATATCCCTCTTTACGTGAATCTTTTAGGATACAATCCAAAGTATCCCGCATCTCCCGTTGTGGAAATACCGAAATTGAATTATTGTCAACAACCGTTTGCTTCTCCGTTACCGCTTTATTTTGACATAACGAACTTTCAAAAGAATCCTACCGCCAAATAAAGCGAGGTAAGCAAATGAACAAAAAAAGCAACGCTGAAGAATGCACACAAGCATTGGTTTTAAATGCTCTTTTATCCGACAGAGACCATTTCGTGTCGGGCGAAGAGCTCGCAAAACAGGCAAACGTGAGCAGAAGCGCTGTATGGAAGGTGGTTAACTCTCTGAGAAATAATGGCTACAAAATAGAGGCCTCACCTAAAAGGGGCTACAAATTAGTGCCGAAGGACGACGTGATTTCAGAAGCGAAAATAAAAAAATATATGCACATGTTTGCAGACGAGGTTTCGGTACGAAGCTTCGACACCGTAGACTCTACGAATACCGTAGCAAAAGACTTGGCGGAAAAGGGTGTTCCACAGTTCACAGCCGTCGTCGCCGAGGGGCAGACGAAGGGACGCGGGCGAATGGGACGTAGCTTCTATTCCCCGACAGGCACGGGAATCTATATGAGCATAATTCTGCGCCCTACCTTTTCTATTGAAAAGACTCTATATATAACTACGGCTGCCGCCGCTGCGTGCGCCGAGGCGATAGAATCGGCATTCGGACTCAAAACCGAAATAAAATGGGTAAACGACGTGCTTTGTAACGGCAAAAAGGTCTGCGGAATCCTCACAGAAGGTGCTTTCAATTCCCAAAACACGCTCTCCTACGCTATTTTAGGTATAGGTGTAAACGTATTACCGCCCAAAGAGGGCTTCCCGAAGGAAATAGACGGAATCGCCTCGTGGCTGATAGATCAGCCCATATACGAGCAAAGAAGCCGTCTTGTAGCAGAGATACTCGAGCGATTCATTTTCTACTACAAGGATCTTGAAAACAAACCGTTTATGAAAAGCTACCGTCGACGTCTTGCCTTCATTGGCGAAAAAATAAACGTGATTTCGGGTGAGCAAAAGCGCCCTGCTACACTTTTAGGACTTGCAGACAACCTCGGACTTGAGGTGCTTTACGACGACGGCACGAAGGGGCTTATATCCTCAGGCGAGGTCAGTATACGAAAGTCCTGACGGAATTTAATTATATTAAAGAAAAAGCGAAATGTAAACCTTTGGTTACATTTCGCTTTTATTATTCATTGGCGACTTTCTCGTCGAGAATAGCCTTCACCTCATCGTAGCTTTCGGCTTGATTGATTTTCGCTCTTATTTCGGCAGCGCCTACAATGCCCTTTATATATTCGGCTATCTGCTTTCTCGATTCGAATACGGCGAGCCTTTCTCCCTTATCCTCGATAGCGAGTCGAAGCTGTAAAAGTGCCGTCTCTATCTTTTCTCTTTGCGTGGGAATTTGTGACGCTCTTCCCTCAAGCTCATCTATTATCTGCGCAAATACGAAGGGGTTTCCGATAGCACCGCGACCGATAGCCAAGCCGTCTGCACCGGTTTGCTTCAAGACCGAAATCGCGTCTGTGCCACTCGCTATATCTCCGTTTGCAATTACAGGCACCTTTACACAGCTCTTTACCTTCGCAATAATTTCTCTGTCCGCTTTTCCCGAATACATCTGGGTTTTCGTGCGTCCATGCACACAGATAAGCGAAGCTCCTCCCGCCTCTGCGGCGAGGGCTACCTCGGGGGCATTTATAGATTTCTCGTCATAGCCTGCGCGTATTTTTACAGTGACGGGCACTTTTGACGCTTTCACCGTCGCAGAAACGAGTCGCATTACGAGGTCGGGGTCGCGCATAAGATAACTACCCTCGTGATTTCCCGTTATCTTAGGCACGGGGCAACCCATATTTATATCTATCGCTGTCGGCATTACACCGCCTGCATATCCGTCACATATCATCGCAGTCGCCTCTGCCATGACGCTTTCCTCGTGACCGAAAAGCTGTAAGGCGCAGGGCGCTTCGTCCTCTTTTATATGACACAAAGCGACCGTCTTTTTGTCCTTATAGCATATAGCCTTCGCAGAAATCATTTCCGTCGTCAGATATTCCGCGCCGTACTTTTTACAAACAAGGCGCATAGCCCTGTCCGAAAAGCCCGCCATAGGCGCAAGGCAAAGACCGTATCGAAGGACTGTATTTCCTATGCTTATACTCAATATTTTTACTCCCTTATATAACGGTATTTCCGTTTAATCTCTTTAAAAGCTTCAATGCCTGCGGTATCGCCTCAAAGGCTACCGCGATTTTCTTTTCGCTTGTTTCGTATACGATGACATAGCCATTTTCACACTTTTTCGAGCCTCGAAAATCAAAAAAGGTCTCACCGTTTTCTTTATATTTCTCGATGGGAAGAATTGCTTTTGCTTCCCTTATTCTTGCGCGAAGCTTTTCCTTTTTCTTTTTTTCGCTATAAGAGATGAAAAAGATTATCTCGCCCTGCTCTATTTTATACTCGCAATCATATTTTACGAGTCTCCAAGTAAAGAAAATCAAAATCCACAAAAATATTGGTAATATTGCGATAACCTGCGGTATCGTCACCATGATGAAAAAGCCCGCGTAAAATGAGGCGAAGCCTATATACAGGCAGATTAAAAGTATTCTTGCGAGTTTGTTTTTTCCTTCTGCTTTTTTCTCTACACCGTATTCGGCGTAATTTATAAAATCTTCTGACATATATGCCTTTCTTTTTATTTTTGTATTCCATTTTAAATAGTTTTGTGATATACTAATTATATACTTATAGATAAGATAAATCAAGTCTTTTTGGAGAAAAGCTATGCAAAGAAAAACTCTTCTTCCCGAATTGCTTGCACCTGCAGGCTCATACGAAGCGCTCGTTTCTGCAATAGAAGCAGGCGCTGATGCCGTATATCTCGGTGGCAAGTGCTTTAATGCGCGCGCGTATGCTACTAATTTCGACGAAGAAGCCCTTTCTCGCGCCGTACAATACGCGCATTTACATAACGTAAAAGTTTACGTGACCTTGAATACTCTTTTGTATGATAAGGAACTCGTAGCTTTTCTCGACTATGCTAAATTTTTATATGAAATAGGTGTAGACGCGGTAATTATTGCCGACGTCGGTGCTATCTCGCTTTTAAGAAAAGAGCTTCCCGATTTGGAGCTTCACGCGAGCACACAGGCAACGGCTCATTCCTCACTCGGCGCAGACGAGCTTTACTCCATGGGCATTTCACGCGTAGTGCTCTCCCGCGAGCTTTCGCTCGAAAATATCAAAAAGACGACAGAGCTATGCTCTGCCGAAACCGAGATTTTCCTTCACGGTGCTCTCTGCGTCTGCCATTCGGGACAGTGTCTTTTCAGCTCGCTTGTAGGTGAGCGAAGCGGAAACCGAGGCGAATGCGCCCAGCCCTGCCGTCTTCCCTACAACAATTCTTACCCTTTAAGTCTAAAGGACCTTTCTCTTGCTTCGCATATCCCCGAGCTTATTGAAAGCGGTGTCGCTTCGCTCAAAATCGAAGGAAGAATGAAATCCCCTGAATACGTATACGGTGTAACGAGTATATACAGACGTCTTTTAGACGAAAAAAGAAACGCGACCGAGAAGGAAAAAGAGATGCTCGCTTCCCTATTTTCGCGAAACGGCTTTACCGACGGATATTTCGTCGGCAAGACCGAAAAGGGAATGCTCGGTGTAAGAAGCGAAGAGGATAAGGAAAAAACGAGAAGCCTTGAAAAAAGAGATTTTAAGGAAAGAAAGCTGAATATCAAAGCAAAATGTGTAATAAAAGCAGATTTTTGCGCGACGCTTTCATTAATTTATAAGGACAAAGAAATTACAGTCGAGGGCGCAATGCCCGAAACGGCAAAAAGCTCTCCCCTAACCGAAGAGGGCGTAAAGGCACAGCTTTCTAAAATGGGAAACACCTTCTTTTCACTCGAAAAAGAGGATATTTCTCTTTCTCTTGAGGACGGGCTCAACCTGCCTATATCCGCTATCAATCTCCTTCGAAGAACGGCGTCGGAAAAGCTGACCGATTTACTTTCCAAGAAAGAAGAAAGCAATGTACCCAAAAGCACGACGAAAAGAGCACCTGCCCCCCGTTTTTCAAGTCTGAAAACTGCTCTTTGCTTTAAATTTGAGCAATACGAGGCAATAAAGAGCTTCGACTTCGATATTATCTATCTGCCCGTAACCGAATTTAAAGAAGACCGAGAAAATCCAAACGGCGTATATATTCCACCCGTAATCACGGAAAACGAGCTTGACACGGTCACGCGCCTTTTAGAGCGCGCAAAAGAGCT
>JAZOOB010000104.1:0-3071 GCA_045654845.1 Eubacteriales bacterium
AAAGGAAATAAAATTTACAAAAGACGTGCTTTCTCTATGCGAAAAAATAACGGCAAGGACCGAAAACGACAAGAGCTCTATAAAGAAAATCTCAAAAAAGGCAAACGTATTTATCTCCCCCGATGCTGTTTTTAACTATGAAGACGAGGATTCTTCCTATCTTCGATTAAAATATTCCTTTTTAAAGGGAAAGCGATATGCTATATTCGCCATAAGAGAGCCACGAAAGGAAAGAAAAAGGCAGATAAAACGCTTTTCCGAAGATATTGCGCGACTTTATAAGGAAAATTTCATTCTACCCGTATTTATTCCATTCCATAAGAAAAAGGACGAACGAATAACGAAGGAAATTATAAAAAAGGCGGGGTGCGGTGTCCTCATAAATCCTATTTCCGACGATGAGGTAGTATATCTTTTAAATGGTGCGGAATTTTCTTCGGGCCTACGAATGCACCTTATGATTTTTTCTCTTATTGCGAATACCCCTCACCTGCTCCTTTGCTACGATAAAAAATGCGCGGATATGTATCTTCACTTAAAAAGCAAGGCGGACGAGCTTAAAATTTCAAGCAATTTCTTAAGAAAAGCCGAAAATGACGATTATTACGGGAACTTTGTCTCTATTTTGAAGGAAAACTATGAAAAAAATGATATTAAAGCTCTGTGTGAGCATCTGAGAAAAAGCCAAATAAATTTCTTCTAAGAGTTGAAAAGCATTGTCTTATATGCTATAATATTCATATAAAAACTTTGAGGTGTAATATGAATATTTGTGTATTTGGGGCTTCGAGCGACGATATAAAAAAGGTTTATTTCGACGCGGTAAGAGAGCTTGGAAATAAAATGGCAGAAAGAAATCACGCGCTTGTATACGGCGGTGGCGCACACGGTCTTATGGGCGCGGCGGCGCGTGGCGTCGCGGAAATGGGTGGACACGTTATCGGTATTGCTCCTTCCTTTTTCGACGTAGGCGATATTCTTTATAAGGAAAGCGGTGAGCTCATTTTCACCGAGACTATGTCTGAAAGAAAAAAGATGATGGAAGATATGTCGGACGCCTTTGTTGTAGCTCCAGGTGGTGTCGGCACTTTTGAAGAGTTTTTTGAGGTACTTACCTTAAAGCAGCTTCAAAGAATAAACAAGCCTATTGTAATCTACAACGTAGACGGATATTACGACAATCTCGAAGCGTTACTTGTGCACGTAGTAGAAAACGGATTTATGAAAGAGGAATGCAAGAACGTATATAAAATATTCTCTTCTGCCGAAGAAATTGTCGCATATATTGAAAATTATAATGAAACGAATGACAACGTTTTGAAATACTGAAAATAAAAACACGCTTTTGCAAAAACAAAAGCGTTTTTATTTTTCGTAAAAATTACTCGTTCACTATAAACTGGCTGAGCTTATCAAGCAATTCCTTGCAGTTGTCGGAGTGAGCGGTAAGCTTTATAGGACTAAGCAGATCAAGGCTGAAAATTCCCATAATTGACTTAGCGTCTACAACGTATCTGCCAGAGGACAAATCTATGTCAACGTCAGATGCCGAAACGATCTCTACAAAGGTACGAACGTCCTGAATAGTCGAAAGACGAATAAATACAGTCTGCATTTTAGAACCTCTTTTCATTTTTTCTATTTGCTATATTATACCAAACCCCTTTTTGTTTGTCAATAGTTATGATAAAATATTGTATCCTTCAAATTTTCTTATAAATAAGCACAAAAAAGCGACTTTCGATACTTTTTTTATAAATTTCTATTGCACCTTTTTGAAATATGGTATATAATAATAGAGTATAAACTAATCGTTTAAATTTACGGAGGTTAATTATGTTAGTATCAGCAAAGGAAATGCTTGAAAAAGCAAAAAAGGGACACTACGCGGTAGGTCAGTTCAACATCAACAACCTTGAATGGACGAAGGCCATTCTTCAGACGGCACAGGAATTGAACTCTCCTGTCATTCTTGGTGTTTCTGAAGGCGCAGGTAAATATATGTGCGGCTACAATACCATCGTCGGTATGGTAAACGGTATGATAAAGACTCTTAATATCACCGTTCCCGTAGCGCTTCATCTCGACCACGGCTCATACGAGGCGGCTCTCGCTTGTATCGAGGCAGGATTTTGTTCGGTTATGTTCGACGGTTCTCACTACCCGATCGAAGAAAATATAGAAAAGACTAAGGAACTCGTTCGCATCACGACCGAAAAGAACCTCTCTCTTGAAGCAGAGGTAGGCGCTATCGGTGGCGAAGAGGACGGCGTTATCGGCACGGGCGAATGTGCAGACCCCGACGAATGTAAGATGATTGCAGACCTCGGCGTTACCATGCTCGCTGCAGGTATCGGTAATATTCACGGTAAGTACCCTGAAAACTGGGCAGGTCTTTCCTTCGACACCTTGGCAGAAATCCAGAAGAAGACAGGCGAAATGCCTCTCGTTTTGCACGGCGGTACGGGTATCCCCGCAGATATGATCAAGAAGGCGATCAGCCTCGGAGTTTCCAAGATAAACGTAAATACCGAATGCCAGCTTTCATTTGCTGCGGCAGTTCGTAAGTACGTAGAAGAGGGCAAGGACCTCGTAGGCAAGGGCTTTGACCCCCGTAAGCTCCTCGCTCCCGGCGTTGAAGCAATCAAGGCGACCGTTAAAGAAAAAATGGAGCTCTTCGGCTCTGTTGGTAAGGCGTAATTTATGTCTGACAATCCGAAAAGTGTAAGAAGCCGTCTGCTCGGTGAAAGCGTTGTAAAGGCGCTCAACGACCGTTATTTTGATGCAATTTACTGTGAAAACAGTGAGGACGCGATTGATGCCGTACTTTCTATGATACCGAAAAAATCGAGCATCACTTGGGGTGGATCAATGACTATCCGCGATATAGGTCTGACCTCTATTCTTGAAAATGGTGATTACCTCGTTTTCGACAGAGATAAGGTTCCTCCAGAGGAAAGAACAGATTTTGTCAAAAAGCACTTCTTCTCCGATTTCTATCTCACAAGCACAAATGCATTGACAGAGGACGGAATCCTTTTCAACATCGACGGAATGGGAAACCGCGTGGC